>WQUF01000205.1 GCA_009785875.1 Oscillospiraceae bacterium
TATACTGCTTTATAACTATTAAAAGGAAGTATTTAAATGATTCAAAGTATACTTAGTGAAAAATCTTTGGATTTCGCAGCTCAAACTGTGAAGTTTTGTGTAAATCTAAACAAAAGAATAAAAGAATATGTCATTACAAAACAGTTAGTCCGTTCTTCAACCAGCATCGGTGCAAATATAAATGAAGCAAATTTCGGTGTAAGCAGGGCTGATTTTATATCAAAAATGCAAATTTCTATGAAAGAAGCTGCTGAAAGCGAATACTGGCTTATGTTGCTATATAAAGCTGAATATGTAACAGAAAAAGACGTATCACCATTGCTCGGACTGTGCCAAGAACTCGAACGAATGCTTGTTTCAACCTTAAAAACAGCAAAAAACAATGGAAATAATCCACCACAGTAAAAATATAAATGTACTATTCATTATTACCAATATTCATTATTCAATATTCATTGATAAATGTACTATTCATTATTACCAATATTCATTATTCAATATTCATTATTCCAGGTCATTGAAAAACCCCCCTCATTAATATATAATAAGAACCAACATACTTAAAAAAAGAAGGTGAATTATGTTTCAGGCAAAAAAAATAAAAGAAAATATTTATTGGGTTGGTGCGTTGGATCCTGGTCTAAGGATATTCGATATAGTGATGTGCACGCCTTACGGTAGCAGTTATAACTCATACGTGATAAAAGGCAGTGATAAAATAGCTCTAATAGACACAGTAAAGGAAAAGTTCTTTGATGAATTTTTAGATAGGCTAAATAACTCAGAGATTGATATATCAAAAATTGATTATATAATCGTCAATCATGCTGAGCCAGATCATTCAGGATCGATCTATAAGATATTAAACCTTTGTCCTAATGCTAAAATAGTTGGGTCAAATGCTGCTATTGGATTTGTAAAAGAAATCTGTAATTTTAATGTACCATCAATAGTAGTTTCTGATGGTGGAAGCTTAAATTTAGGGAATAAAACATTAAAATTTATATCTGCCCCGTTCCTTCATTGGCCGGATTCCATGTTTACTTATCTAATTGAAGATAAAATCTTGTTTACTTGTGATGCTTTTGGAAGCCATTACTGTGAGGAAAATATATTTGACGATCTAGTAAAAGATGAAGATATTTATTTTGAAACACTAAAATATTACTTCGATGTGATCTTAAGCCCATTTAAAAAATATGTAGTTCAAGGTTTGGATAAAATTAAGGATTTGGATATTGAAATGGTTTGTACAGGCCATGGTCCAATATTGAGAAAGAATTTTCAAAAAGTTAGAGATTTATATGTTAAATGGAGTGCACCTAAAGAAAAAGATGGCAAAAAATTAATTGTCATACCCTATGTAACATCTTACGGATATACTGAAAAATTAGCAAACGCAATAGCTTCAGGTATAAATTCATTAAATGAAGATATAAAAGTTAAATTGTTCAATATGATTGATTTTAAAAAAGAAGATGTTCTGCCGGAACTCGATAATTGCGATGGTATGATCTTTGGCTCTCCAACCATAAACTCCGATGCCCTTTTACCTATAATGGATATTTTAATAAATTTAAACCCAATAATCCATGGTGGAAAAAAAGCCGCAAGTTTCGGATCCTATGGATGGAGTGGTGAAGCTACAAAGAATATCGAATCTAGACTTAAAGAGCTGAGATTATCTGTTCCTGTTCCAAGCCTTAAAGTCAAGTTTAATCCATCCAATGACCAATTAAACGATGCATTTGAATTTGGTAAATCATTTGCTCTATCAATATTAAAAAAGGCTTAAAGTTATTCTTTAAGCTTTTTTTAATCCCTTTTATTTATTTATCTTGTTTCAATCCACATCCAGGTATAAACCCAGATGACACAAAAATCCTTTATCTTAAAATATATCTAAATTTACTTGTTATATCAGTATTAGCGGTATTTTTACCAAACCAAGCGACAGTGCCAGAAGATCCCATCAAAACATTATATAACGGAATGAAAATTGTAACAGGTTGACTGCTTAAAAATAATGTGTTTACACCGGTGTAAGTTGACAATATGATAGATAACGTAGTGTATAATGAGCTTTTAGTAATAACCATACTAGAATAAGTGTACAAAGTTGACTCCCCAGGGCATAATAGTGACACAGCTCTAATTACAATTGAAGCAATATAACCAGATGTGAGAGGAATGTTATTTTGAGTGAAGGATATATAAATTCCTAAGCTGATACTTGGAAATGAAGACGATACTATGCTTTTTAAATTTGTTGGACAATTTTTTGATACTTTAAGCGAGTCAGTAGACCTAAGGCCTGTTTTTATGCCATTTAATTGATCCTGGGTAATTTTTAAAATAGATAGATCTTCAGTCCTAAGTTTTGGGAAACCTGCGGAATTATCTAATTGAGGTATTACTTTGTTTACAATCTTCAGAACTTCGTTATTATCATAAGTCAACATTGTCCTGTCATCAGCGAGTACTTTAGAAACAAAAACTAAATTAAAGACTAAAAAAGCTACCACTGTTAGTACAATTGTCTTAGACATGTTAAAACACCTCATATTTAATTATACATACATTATAGTATATATTTTAATTAAATAAAAATTATAATTTTTTTCCATATTTACTGTATATTTTAATTAAATAAAAACTATATTTTCTACTATGTCTTATACTTCCAATTAAAATTTTTAATGGTATTAAATTAAATACAAACCGCATTAAAAGACAAATCATCTACAAACATAAACAGTGGTATAAAAAAAATTAACAAAAAATTAACAAAGAATTAATATTAATTAACGCCTCTTAATAAATCCATCTTTGAAGCTATTCTATTAAACTCCTCATTGTTTTTGGTTCCGGCGAGAAGAGTTAAAATCGTCTCAGTGACATTTTGAATATTATTTTCATCAAAAGCTCTCCTTATATTATATGCAGCAGATTTTTCTTCGTCACTTATATATAAAAGATCATCTTTTCTAGTTCCGGATTTATAAATATCGATAGCTGGAAATATCCTTCTCTCCTGGAGTTTCCTGTTTAAATGCACTTCCATGTTTCCTGTTCCTTTAAACTCTTCGAAAATAACATCGTCCATTCTGCTACCTGTTTCGATAAGTGCTGTAGCTAAAATAGTCAGACTTCCTCCTTCTCTGATGTTTCTCGCTGCTCCAAAGAATTTTTTAGGCATTATTAGGGCACCTGGATCTAAACCTCCAGATAGCGTCCTTCCAGTAGGAGTAATGGTGAGATTATACGCCCTTGAGAGCCTGGTTAGACTATCCATTAACATAACAACGTCTTGTCCTTGTTCCACCATTCTCTTAGCCCTTTCAAGAACCATATAAGCTACTTTAGCGTGATGCTCAGGCTCTTCATCAAAAGTAGAATAAATGACTTCACCTATTATGGACTCTTTCATATCTGTAACCTCTTCAGGTCTTTCATCGATGAGAAGCACAATAAGCTTTACGTCCTTATTGTTAGTAGAAATGCTTTGAGCTATTTTTTTAAGAAGCGTGGTTTTACCAGCTTTCGGAGGTGCAACAATGATCCCTCTCTGTCCTTTACCTATAGGACAAGTTATATCCATCAGCCTCATAGATAGATCATTTTGATTCTTCCCAAAAATAGACTTATTTTCTAAAACAAGCCTTTTTATTGGATAGATCGGTGTCAAATCTTCAAAGGATTTTCTAGTGACTGCCTTTTCCGGATTTTCTCCATTTACTTTATCCACATATAGAAGTGCTTTAAATTTTTCTCCTTCTTTAGCGAGCCTAACTTTCCCAGTTACCTCATCGCCAGTTTTTAAATTAAACCTTCTTATTTGAGCAGGAGACACATAAATATCTTCAGAACTTGTGAGATAATTTCTTCCCCTTAAAAAACCGAAATTATTGGTCTCAATTATCTCAAGCACACCTTTATACATATCTAAATCATCAGGCTGAGAAACCTTTTCATTTTCTGTTACTGACACCTTCTCAGAAGGCAATTGATTCTTCTCAGGAGATTCATCCAAAGCAGGATTCTGTTTTATTTTTTCCACAAGCACTTTCCCATTTACAACTTTGCTTTTTGATTCATTTGATAAGCTATCAATATTGATCACTTTAATTTCTTCTTTTTCTTTAACTTCTTCCTTTTTTTCTTTTCCAAGCTTCTCTTGTTCAAGCCTTTCAAAAACTACTGTATTGATTTCATCTACAAGTTCACTCTTTTTTAATTTGTATGTACCTTTTATGCCGAGAGTCTTTCCGTATTCTTTTAAATCGTTTAAAGACATACTATCAAAATCTAGACCCAAAGTTAACCACCTCTAATTTATAATATTAATTGATTTGGGATTTGTGAAAAAATAAAGATTAGTGCTTTATAGAAATTAAGTATATATGAG
Organism: Oscillospiraceae bacterium; assembly: GCA_009785875.1. Taxonomy (GTDB): domain Bacteria; phylum Bacillota; class Clostridia; order Clostridiales; family Clostridiaceae; genus WQUF01. The sequence goes on from WQUF01000205.1 coordinate 4,409, forward strand.
AAAATAATTTTAATTATACCACAATGTTATAAATTATAAATATTATTATTAATATTTGTATTAAAATACAAATTATTTTATTAAAACTATACAATATCACAGGAACAATATATCCTTATGATATAATAATTATATGCTTATCATTAAAACTTTATGAATAATTTTAAAGGAGAATTTTATGGTTAATTATAAATGGTGTGTTTTTGATCTTGATGGAACCTTGGTCAATGAAGATAAAAACATATCCAAAGAGGATTTGGAATCGATAAAACTATTGAAATCCAGCAGCATCGATATATTCATAGCTTCAGGCAGAACTGACATGTTTTCGTCCACTTATCTTAAGCAAATCGGTTCGAGCACACCTATTATATCATGCAATGGTGCTTTAATCAGAAATCCCGATGATAACCTTATCATCTACTCAAAATATATTGAAAAAGAAAATGTTTTAAAACTAATGGAGTATGTAAAATCAGAAAAAATAAACTATATGATTTATACACTAAATTCCATGTACTATCATATAACTGATAATAGAGTACTAGAAACACTGCATTATGGAAAAACCAGCGTTCAACCTGTTTTTATAGAAGACCCCTACATCTTAAAAGATGAAAGCATCTTAAAATTCCTTATTGTAGAGCAGCATGAAAAAATAAGCTTAAGACAAGCAGAACTCCTAAAAATGCTAGATTTGCAGGTAGTCTCATCAGGATATAACCTGTTAGATATCATGTCAAAAGGAATAACAAAAGGAAAAGCCCTGGAAAAATTAGCTAAATATTACCATATGGA
>WQUF01000206.1 GCA_009785875.1 Oscillospiraceae bacterium
GTTTAACCTTAACATGAGATGTATTGAAACTAGCATTCTGGACATAACCCAGAAAACTTTTTTTCTTGTTTAACCTTAACATAAGATGTATTGAAATGTATTTTTTGTTTAATATAAAAGATATTTTAAAGTTTAACCTTAACATGAGATGTAATTTTCAATTATTTTATATAAAATTATAACTTCATTTTATGAACTCAAATTTAGAATTTGAGTTCATATTTTTAAAAAAATTATTAAACAAACAATACTGAGATATTGACAAATATTTCATTTTTGCATATAATTATATTAGCTTATAGGATTACTTAAGTAAGAGCATACATAAAAGTCTTAATGCTTTATAGATTTTAAGCCTAAGGGTTATGATTGCTTTTAGTTATTGATACTTATGGAGGTGGAGATTATTGCTTAAAGAATGCTTAGAGGCTTTTGAATATTTACGTAGCACAGATAAGGAAAACAACATCGTTATCGACAATTATGTTCTGGATGAAGGTTTATATTTACTAATCGATAAGGATTTTAACGTTAAAAAAAGCTATGAAGTAGAAAAACCCAAATCTAAATCCAAATCTGATGAAAAAGAAGAAATTATTAGAACTAAAGATTATTATATGTTTTCAAGCTTAGATTATAACTCAATTTTAATCAGCATGAACAAACCTATTGATAAAAAAAAGCAAATACATTCTAATAATTATTTTACATTTTTCGTTAAAAAAGATGTAATAAGAGATAAAAAGCTTACTCCAGAGATAATAAAAGGATATTATGATGTTCTATTAAATCCAGAGTTAAAATACAAAAGCGATAAAAAGAGCTTGAAACTCTATAAAGATTACGAAGAAACTGCAGGAAAAGTAGATAAAAGCGCAATAGAGATCTACAAGAATTACATTTTAGAAAATATTTTTAAGAATGAAGATTGGGTAAAAGGCAAAGGCTATTTAAAGATTTTTTTTGATGCCAGCATTTCAGATTATGAAAGGGAGTCTAAAAGATATATCATACCAAATATATTTAACAGCAACTTCTTCAATGAAGAGATTAATGGCGAAAGTGTTGGTCTTCATGGTAACAATATGGGCATGAATGATAAAAAGCCTTTTTTGCGCCATATGAATAGAAAAAATATAGCTCCGGAATTAATAAGCATAGAAAATGCATTGAAATATAAAGATCTGTTTCAATACTTATATGGCTTAGCATCGTCTGGCATAAAAGATGTCTATATAAGCGAAAGAAATATTAAATTAGAAAACAAAAAAGATGAAGATTTTACTGGAATATATTTAAGGATTAACAAAGGGACGGAACTTGAAATATTATACTGTGATAAGATCATAAAATACAGAAATAAAATTGAAAGCTTTGATATAGAAAATATTTTAAAGATCGATTATGAAAAATACAAGGATAAGTACAAAGACTTATCTTTATTGGATAAAATGGTAGGGAGCTTAAGCGATATAGAAAGGTTAATAGATACATTTTTCTTTAACAAATACTTGAGACTCAATTATTTTACTGAAGCTTCAGATATAAAATTAAATGACGATAAAATAAGGCAGATGTTAATAACTTATAGGATGTTCTTTTTTAGGTGGTTTAAGCTTGGGTATACAGAAGATGTTTTAGAAAAATTTAAAAGTATTTCTATCTATTTATTAAAGGATACTCTCATAAATGATTCATATTTAAAAGCGTGTGCACAATTTAACATTATATTTTCTATAATAAATTATCTGGAAAGAAAGGAAGAAAATATGGCTGATATTCGAACACAATTGTATAAAAACTTATCTAGAAAAGTTAATAGTTCTGAATCTGAATTAGAAATTATTGAAAATGATAAAGAATATTATTTTGCTCTTGGACAAATAGTTAATTACTTAAACTCCATTAACAAATCAAAAAATAAAGATAACTTATTTCTAAAACAGGTTTTAGAATCAAATACTAATGAAAGAACCAAAGAAATTATCACTCGAATGATAAAAAAATATGCTTATAGTAAAAATATCAATAGAAAAAGATTTAGAAATTTAGGATCCATGGTTATGGGATATATTATTGATACAGAAGAAAAAGATGATTTTATGATCATACTTGGGTATTTAAACAACAATGTGATATATGAAAAGAAAGACGACAAAAGTGAGATAGATGAAGATGATGATGAAGGAGTAGAGGAAAATGAATAAAAGAGTTTATGGAATTTGTGGAATTAAATCTATAATGTCTAATTGGAATGCAGATTTTACAGGGTATCCAAAGAGCATCTCTACAGGTGAGTACTTTGGATCTGATAAAGCTTTAAAATATCCAATGAAGAAGATGTGGATGGATGAAGGTGAGCTTGTTCTAAATATAAAAACCTTTAAATTCGATGAAAAAGAAGGTAAATTGAGGCCAAAATCCTTAAAGGAAAGATATGAGGAATTATTTGAAGTTAAGGATTTAAAACAAGAAAAAGATAACAAAAAAACAATTAGCAATATTTTTAAAGCTATCGATGTGAAAAATTTCGGTTCAACTTTTGCTGTGGAAAATAGCAATTTCTCTATTACAGGTGCAGTGCAAATAACTCAAGGATTTAATAAGTATAGTGGAATGACTCCTGAAGAGCAGCAAATCCTATCTCCATTTAGAGCAGAAAACAGCCAGCAAAGGCAAAAAAATGAAGAGGCAGATAATACGACTTTAGGAACAAAAATTGTAGCAAATGAAGCCCATTATTTTTATACTTTTGTTGTAAATCCAAAAGCATATGATGAATATGTTAAGCTTGGTGTCACTGAAGGATACACAGAAAAAGACTATGAGAAATTTAAAGATGCTGCAATTAGTTCTGCCACTGCTTTTAATACAAATTCAAAAATTGGTTGCGAAAATGAATTTACTATGTTTATTGAAGTTGAAAAGGATTTATATCTCCCAGACATTGCAAATTACATCGAGTTTGTAAAAAATGCAGATAAGGACGAAATAATTTTAAAATGCCACGATCTTTTGAAAAAAGTAAGTGACAGAATTCTAAAAATCGAAATATACTATAATGTTTATAAGTTGAAGAGACCTGATTTAAAAGGCATCGATAATGTAAAGTACTTTGATATATTCACAAAAGAGGTCTGCGATGAAGGGGATTAAGTTTAAATTAAGTGGGAGAAATGCTTTTTTTAAGAAAAATGATGTAAATGCGTATGTTTATTATACCTATGGAAATATTCATAAGGTTGCACTTCTGGGTATATTCGGCGGGATAATAGGTTTATCAGGGTATACTGAGCAAGAGAAAAGCGTATACCCGGAGTTTTACGAGAAATTAAAGGATTTAAAAATAGCTATAATTCCACTAAACAAAAAAGGATATATAAATAAAAAAATACAGACTTTTAATAATTCAGTAGGGTATGCCTCTAAAGAAGAAGGTGGGAACTTAATTGTAAAAGAGCAATGGCTAGAGGAACCAGCTTGGGAAATATATGTATTAGACGATGGTAGCCCAGTATATATTAAAATAGAGGATTATTTGTTAAATAAAAAATGTGAATATTTGCCTTACTTAGGGAAAAATGACCACTATGGTAACATAGAAGATGTTGAAAAGGTGGAGTTTATCGAAGTATCTCATTTAAATAGAATAGATAGCCTCTTTATAAAAAATAAATTTAATATTTTTGATAGTAAAAATCCTTTTGATCCTATTTGGAAATATGAAGAGCTGCTACCTATAAGCATCTCTGAGGAAACTAATCATTATATAAAAGAAAACTTTGCTTTTACAAATGCAAGAGTAGAGAGTATAAAAAGAGCTGTGATAAATAAATGCCTAAACGATAATAAAAATATTTTTATGTTTTAATGGAGGGATTTTTTTATCCCTTCATTATTTTGGAGGTGGAAAATTGTTAAATCATATTAAAAATGAAGATAATATCTACGCTCATGTTAAGAAACCAAGAAAAGAGCTTCTAAAAGAACACATAGAACTTTCGCATAAATATTTCGAAAAAATCTTAAAAGATAGCGATTTTAAAAATGTGATAAAAAATCTGGAAGAGAAAATTGTAAAAGATTATTCTATGGATTTTAAGAAAATTTGGAATGAGATGATAATAGATACAGTTTTATTTCACGATTTTGGGAAAATAAATCCTAACTTTCAGCACAACAAAATGGATAATGCGAATATAAATAAAGTAGATGGAACTTCTGATTCGAAGCATTCATTATTATCTTCAGTTTTGTATGTAGACTATTATTTTCCTAAAATAAGAGAATTTTCTAAAACCAATGTAGATGAAGCTTTTAAACTTATTTTATTCATGTATATAAATAGCTATATAATTTCTAAGCATCATGGGGCTTTAGGTAAGTTTGCAGATTTTAAAAATGAAATTATGAAGAAGATCGATGAATTAGGTACTCCTAAAAGAAAGGATCTATTGAGATATTTTGATAAAAAAATTAAAATCACATCTGAGGATATAGAGAAAACATTTATTCAGAATATTGAAGAGGATTCAGTTGAAAAAGAATGGGATAGCAATATTTATTACTATATATATTCAAAAATTCTATTTTCATTGCTTGTTGCTTGTGATTATTATTCAACTTATGAATTTATGAACATTCAAAAAGTTGATGATTTTGGAAATGAAATAGATGTGGACGAACTTATGAGGGAATTTAAAAGTACCAAAGTATATGAAGGCATCGAAAATTATTCAAAGACTCATTCTGATGTTAAAAATATAAATGATCTAAGAAGTGAAATGTTCCTGGAAGCTCAAGGAAATTTTATTGAGAATTTTAGCCATAATATTTTCTACTTAGAAGCACCTACAGGGTCTGGAAAAACCATAACTTCTATTAACTTGTTTTTAAAAGCACTGGAAAAGGACAAAAATACTAAAAAGATATTCTACATATTTCCTTTTAATACATTGGTGGAGCAAACAAATGATTCCATATTAAAATGCTTTGGAAAAGGTGTAGAGAAAGATGTAGCTGTCATAAATTCTATAACTCCCATAAAATATGTAGACGAATCAGAAGATAATAACATCAGACTTGAGAGATTAAAAAGTAAAACTATAAATTATGAGGAGATGCTGCTTGACAGGCAGTTCTTGCATTACCCTATAGTCCTTACAACACATGTGAGCTTTTTTAATATACTCTTTGGTACAT
>WQUF01000207.1 GCA_009785875.1 Oscillospiraceae bacterium
TTTGGAGCAGGGTTAATCGCTTCAACATTGATGGGCTTTGATTCACAAAAGACTATTGAATTTGCAGCTGCAGCATCTTGCTTGAAGCATTCTGTTGAAGGTGACTTTAATCAAGTTTCCTTGGCAGAAGTTCAAAAGTTAGCCGGTGGAGATGCTTCTGGTAGAGTACAAAGATAAAGATCCTAAAATCACCAAAACTTTGAATTAAAGTTTTGGTGATTTTTATTCCTAATAATATTTACTAAATTGTAATTAAGATTTACTTATGATAAAATCATTTTAGTATTAATTATGAAAGGAAGAATTATATGTATTGGATACACTTTGGAGCAGGTAATATCTTTAGAGGGTTTATTGCTGCACTCCATCAAGAATTACTAGATAAAAAAATCACAGATACAAAGCTTATAGCAGCAGATGGCTACGATTTTGAGATTATCGATAAAATCTACAAACCATATAAAAATAAAACTGAATTAGTCATATTGCGTGGAGATGGTTATTTTGAACATAGTGTTATAGATAGCATTTCTGAAAGCTTAGTAGCATCCCCCGAGAGAAAATCAGATTGGGATAGATTGTGTAAACTCTTTGCTTCAAGCGATTTACAGATGGTAAGCTTTACAATTACAGAAAAAGGCTATACAAAGCTTGAAAACTCCACAATAGGAACGCTTTGCGATTTAATGCTACATAGATATGAATCTGGAGCTCTTCCTGTTGCACTTGTCAGTATGGACAATTATTCTCACAACGGCGATAGATTAAAAGAATGCCTCATATCCATTGCACAGAATAGAAATAAACCTGGTTTTGTAGAATATTTAAGCGATCCTGAAAAAGTTAGCTTCCCACTTACGATGATCGACAAAATCACACCAAATCCATCCCCTATTGTGCAGAAAATGCTTCAGGATAAAGGCTTAAAAGACATGAACATCATAAAGACTGCTAAAGGAACTATTGTAGCACCTTTTGTGAATGCTGAAAAGACTCAATATCTTGTTGTGGAAGATTGGTTTCCTAATGGTCGAGAGCCTCTTGAAAAGGCAGGAGTGATCTTTACTCATCGTGAAATAGTAGATAAAGTTGAAAAGATGAAGGTCTGTGCTTGCCTTAATCCTCTGCACACCGCTCTTGCAATTTTTGGCTGTTTATTAGGATTTAAAAGCATCGCAATGGAGATGAAGGATGATGATTTACGCACTCTGGTTGAGCGAATGGGTTATGAGGAAGAGCTTCCTGTAGCTTTAGATCCAGGAGTCCTCAACCCAAAGGAATTTTTAGAAACGGTATTGAATGAAAGACTTCCTAATCCTAACCTCCCTGACACTCCTCAGCGAATTGCTTGCGATACATCTCAAAAGCTTCCTATTCGCTTTGGTGAAGCAATTAAGCTGTATGGAAATAAAGCTTGCAATCTTAAGTTCATACCATTAGTTTTAGCTGCATGGCTCAGGTATAGGCAAGCAATCGATGATGAAGGAAACCCTATGGAGCTTTCACCAGATCCTGCTTGTCCCGAAGATATCTTCAGTTTAGTTTATGCTATCGGTGGTGAAATGCTTAAGGATAAAATTGATTCTTACTACAATGAAATGCAAGGAAATGGTGCAGTTCGTGCTTGCTTAATGAGAATTTTAAAATGAAGATGACAATACGCTGGTTTGGTAAGTTAGACAGCATTCCTCTTTCTTTTATTAAACAGATACCTGGGGTTTCAGGGGTGGTGACAAGCCTTATGGATATTCCTGTTGGTGAAGTCTGGGAAATGGATCAAGTACAAAAGTTAGGTGAAGTATGCAAAGGAGCAAATTTAGAATGCGAAGTAATTGAGAGCGTTAATATTCATGAGGATATAAAGCTTGGACTTCCTAACAGAGATAAATATATAGAGAATTATGCAGAAACCATGAAAAATTTGCACAATATTGGAATTAAAGTTATTTGTTATAATTTTATGCCAGTTCTGGATTGGGCAAGGAGCACATTGTTTTATGATTTGCCGGATAGCTCTAGTACAATGTATTTTGATAACGATGTTGTCATGAATATTACTTTAGATGAACTTGCAGCTATGTACCGAAAAGAAAGTTATAGATACGAAATGCCTGGTTGGGAACCTGAGCGCATGAAAAAAGTTAACGAAACTATTGCTCAATATGGAGGCATGACGGAGGAAAAGTATTGGGAGAATATAAAATATTTTTTAGATGCCATAATTCCATTTGCAGAAAAATATGATATAAAGATGGCTATACATCCCGATGATCCACCTTGGCCTATTTTTGGACTTCCAAGATTAATAACATGTCGCAATAATATTCGTAGATTTTTAGATTTAAATAAAAGCCCATACAATGGAATTACTCTCTGTACAGGGTCTCTTGGAGCTAATTCTGCTAACGATATTCCTGCTTTAGTAAAGGAATTTTCTAAAGAAGGCAGGATACATTTTGCTCATATTCGCAATTTGAAATTCGAATCTGAAAAGAGTTTTTACGAGAGCGCACATTATGAAAAAGCTGGTTCCTTGCCTATATTTGATATTGTGGAAGCTTTTTATGATGCTGGATTCGATGGATATATTCGTCCTGATCACGGGAGAATGATTTGGGGTGAAATCAATAGAGCCGGTTATGGACTTTATGATAGAGCTTTAGGTTCACAATATCTATTGGGGATTTGGAATGCCTTAGAGAGGTTAAAAAAATGAGTATAGAATTAAAGCAGCTTTCCACTGAAGATGGTGAAGATGTTTACGATATGCTTCAAGAGATCGGTACAAATGAATATGGCTTCATGAATGAAGTTAAAGGCATGTCTTTTGATGAATATAAACTGTGGTTAAAACAAGAAGATGGTTATTCAAGAGCAGAAAACTTACCCGAAAATTGGGTTCCAGGGACAACTTTTTTTCTATTTATCGATGAAATACCAGTTGGTATTGGTAGAATACGACATTATTCCAACGAGAATTTAGAGCAAAGAGGAGTTGGAAATTTTGGTTATGGAATAGCTAAACCTTATCGTAATAAAGGATATGGAAGTATATTGTTTGAAAAACTATTGATGAAGTGTAAAACCTTTGGATATTCTAAAATAAAGTTATATGCGTATATTGATAATATTGCAACTAACAAGATCATGTTAAAAAACGGTGCAAAGTTAATTGGGATATTTAATGGTGAAAAGAATATCTACGAATTTTCACTTTACTAAACAATTTATCTTTATGGGGGATAATACTTATGTTATTTAATGAAATTAAAGATAATAAACTTCCGACAATTATTTTATTGCACGGCGGTGGTTTATCAAACTGGTCTTTATCAAATGTGGCTAAATTATTAGAAAAGGATTATAATGTTGTAACACCAATAATCGACGGTCATGGAGAAGATGGTAATGAAGATTTTATCAGTATTGAAGATTCAGCCAAAAAGCTACTGGAATATATAGCTAAAAACCATAACGGGAAGGTTTTTGCTATAGGTGGATTATCGCTGGGGGCACAAATCGCAACAGAAGTACTTTCGCAAAGAGAAGACATCGCACAATATGCTATTTTAGAAAGCTCTCTGGTTATACCTTTGAGTAAATGGATTATTTCTACAATAGTACCTACTTACAAACTAAGTTATGGTTTAATAAAGCAAAAATGGTTTGCAAAGATTCAAGCTAAATCTTTACTAATTCCAGATGAAATGTTTGAAGAGTATTTTGCTGATTCTTTAAAATTATCAAAGCAATCCCTTATAAACTTTACCATAAGCAATGCAACTTATAAGTTAAAAGATAGCATTGGGAAGACAAAAGCAACGGTGTTGATTATCGTTGGAGAAAAAGAAATCGGTCTTATGAAAAAATCGGGAGAAGCACTGAAGAATAAAATTCCAAATAGCAAATTATATTGTGCTCAAAATATGAAACATGGAGAATTAAGTATAGTACACCCAGAAGAATATGTGAAGGTAATTAAAAATTTTTTTATAAAATAATAATTTTAAAACCCATGGGTTGCCATGGGTTTTCTTAATAAATTTTTTCAAATTAATCTGATTAAAATTTAAATATAAAGTTAATAATCATTTTAGATAACTAGAAGAACAGATGCGGTTTGCCACTTCATTTGCAAGGTGGTGATTTTATGTTTGGTTTTAGTACATATGAGACAATTGATTTGCTAATTTCTTTTAGCATGTTAGTATTAATGCTCATTAGTATAATCATAGCCTTTATCGATTTTTTTCGACATAAAAAATAATCGCTTCTGATTTTCGCAGATCCAAGCGATTATTCATACATAATCATTGGGCAAACCGCCAAAGCGGTTCTTGTTATCTAAAAATAATATATCATACTTTACATTATTTGTAAATATATTTTGTTGATGTGTAGTTTATTTGTTAAAATGTAATTTGTGATATACATTAAGTAGAATCCGCCCTTTGTTCTTCGGGGTGGATTTTGCTTTTTATTCTATAGTAAACCTAGTCTCTTCCCCTTCGCATATAGCCACATAATCGCCCTTAAAACCTGTAACGTTCACCATACCAGAGCTGTCAGTTAATAAAGTCTGTTCGTCAGTCCACCATTCATCTTTAATCAGCCTATATAGCGCATGGTATGCAGGTTTTGGATCGCTGTAACTATCTAATAGACCCGCAGGTGCATTAAGCCATCCTCCATCCTTAAAGCTCCACCATGTGATAGACTGAACCAAGGGATGCGAGAACAACGTTTTATAATGCAAAGCTGCTTCTTCTGCTTGCCTAATTAATCCCTTTTCTGTAGAAGGCCAATTTTCCACTTGATAATCATTTAAATCACCGATCTCTGGAGGCATGATTTCTCCTGAAACCAGTGTGTTCTCTGTAAAATGCAGTGGCAAACCAAACCTCGAAAAGCGTTCCAAAATCTCCTGTGTTTTCTCGATACCCCAATACCCTTGGTGCATATGAGACTGTATGCCGATAACGCTGATGGGCACACCTACTTCAAGCAATCCTTCAATGAGAATATCGTAAGCTACAGAAATTTCAAAGTCGTTAATCAGCAGCACTGCATCCGGATTTGCACTTTTCGCCTCTTGAAAAACATCCCTAACCAGATTAATACGCCCACGTTCTTTGCAAATACGGGTGATTCCGTTATCATATTTATCGAATACTGGCATGATCACAACTTCATTGATCACATCCCACATATCTATTAATCCTTTAAAATCTGTTACATCTCTTTTGATGCGTTCCAGCTGCACTTTTAAAATCTCTTCATTTGTCAAATCCATAAGCCATGGCGCAGTAACTGTATGCCAGCAAAGCGGATGCCCTTTTAGCGTTAAACCTTTACTTTTCAGCCATCGGGCTGCATTCATCGTGCGAACAGTATCTGGCTTCCCACGTTCCTTTTCAAAACGACCCCAATAAAATGGCAGCGTCACAGCGTTGAATAAATCAGTCATGTAATTATATCGCTTTTCAGCATCTGCTGTCTCAGCTTCGTCCATCTCGCCATTTACATATGGTATGGTACTGAATTCTGAACAGCCAAATAAAAACTTATGTTTTAACTGCTTAACAGTTACTGCTTTATTCTCACTAGAACTTACCTTTATGGTTTTAGTCCCCATTCTATGTGCATATTTCATCTTTTTCACCTCATAATTATTATATCAGATGACACTTCTGATTTAAAAGTGGTCCCTATAAAAATAGGTTATAAATATGAATTTACACATTTTCAAAACCAGCATTTATACCTTCATCTTCAAATTAATATGAGTAGAGTATTAAAACCAATTGTGTTAATATTGAAACATAAAGGAGCTTTAATTATGGAAATGGAAGTTAAAATTATAGCTGATTTGAAGGAAAGCGATGGATTAATTCTTAATGAAATCACTTCATTAACAGGTGGATTCTTAAACCTTAAGTGGAAGATTTCAACTGGTAAAGGCCAACTACTGGTCAAACAGTACAGCAATGAGCGGTTTAAAAGGGAAAAACTAGAGTTAATCGAGACCAGACTGCAGCGACAGGTTATCCTCGAAAAAAACGGTGTCCCCTGTCCCTTCCTCTGGCAGCATAAAGGCCGTGTCATCCGATTCCTAGATGACAGAACAGCCTATATGGTTCAAAATTTTCACTCTGGGAAAAAAGAAAATCCTAGTTCAATTACAACAACTCAAATGTACAGTCTAGGTAGTGCCTGCGCTATAATGCACAAAGCATTTTCACAACTTCCTGCGCCTTCTGTTAAAAGTCTACCTATTTTTGGTAGTTATACCATGGATTTATTATTGGAAAACTTTAACTCACGAATGGTGAAACTCTTACCAAATGATCATGTTGAATACCGGAAAGCCTTGTTTGCTTTAGAGCCAATTTTAAATCAGCTTGAAACCGATTTTTTTGATAAATTTCCCAAAGGATTCACCCATGAGGATTTTCACTCAGGAAATATATTGTTCGATGGGGACTTTGTATCTGCCATCGTTGATTTCGACCGTAATTGCTATAGCTATATTTGGCATGATATTGGAAGAGCTATACTGTCTTTTGCGCTTCAAGACAATACAATGAACGTCGAAAAGGTACAAGCTTTCCATGAAGGATATTCACAGCATTTACCACTGACTTTAACTAATATAGCGGATGCTTTACGGCTAACCTGGTGCATTGAAACACCGTGGTGGATACAACCGAAATTTTTTGGAGAATGTGATGAAACTCCAAGTAAGTTTAAAGACGAAATGCTTTGGATAACAAAAAATTGGTTTAATTTAGTATAAATTTTAGAACAATATTCTCATCGTGTCACCAAAATGGTTTTGTGACGGAATTATTATCCTAAATGCTTATTTCGAGTTTTTCCCAAAATTCATTATAAATACTATCGGAACCCTTGGAGCATTTGCACCAACAATATCAGTTGTAATCCTACTCAAAAAATATGGCGCAATCGGTAAGCGGAAAAATATATGGCAGTTCGTTTTTGATTTTCCAAAGAAAATTGGGTCATATGGCATTCTTTTCGCCTTTTTACTCTGGCGGTTTCTTGTGTTTTGGTTCAGCGGTGATATAATGCAAGCTAGACCTGTTTGCATGATTTTCCCGATTTTACTAGTACAATTACTTTTGTATTTTGTATGATATATCACGCTTGGTGTAGCTCAATTTTTTTGGTAATACCTTTTGAAATGAATATCGGAATCATAGTTGCGTATACTTTTGAAGCAATTGCATCACTTATATTGTGTTTGATATATAATAGAAATGTTTGATCTACAAATTAAATACCATAAAATAAACGCTAATAATGAACAAATGCTTATCTGCATACCAAATCCCAAAATAACATTTTTCCACGGACCGGAAGCTATTACCATCCCAAGGCTGCCTGATGCTGTCATTATAGTGCTTATCACTGAGGATGTAGAACCTGTATCGCCCTTTTGTTTATCAAGAAGCATGCCCGAAGAAAAAGGTCGCATCGCTGCGCTTACCGTCGAAAAGATCACGAAGGAAAGCATAAAATAAATAGAGGCTTTTGATCCTATGAGCATCATAGAAATTCCACTTATAAAGTTTAGCGAAAAGAATATATAAGTCAATCTCTTTTTATTTATATCGATGAGAAATTTGACATAGATAATCGGTCCAAAGACAGAAATAATGGAATTAGATGCAAAATAATAGCTATACATCCGTTCATTTAATCCAAAACCCTTTACATAAACGAATGAGGAAATTGCGAGATATCCCATAAAATGCAATGTGGACAATGCAAAAACAAGCACAGGAAACAATAACCTTCGATTCTTTGCGACTACTACCAGCCTTCCTAATGCTCCTAATAAATTTCCTCGATATCTCTCATTCAGGCTAAGTGTGTCATTAAATAAAAAACTCAAAGTCAAGCATACTATGCTAAATGAAATGAGTACCCAAAATACAGTGCGCCAACCAGTGACACTTAAGATCCAAGCACCGAGGATTGGCGCAACTATCGGTGCTATTCCTGCCATCGATTGCACAAGTGCTAAGATCTTATCCCTCTTCTTTCCTGAAAAGCTGTCTTTAACAATGGCCATGGATACAGATGTGATGCCTCCTGATCCAATTCCTTGTAGAGCACGCATAACTATCAAATTATAAATGCTACCAGCATAAACACACATTAAGCTGCTCAATATATAGATTATAAAATTGATGATTAAAATTTTTTTTCTTCCATACTTTTCGCTTATGGGTCCCCAAATGAGCAAACCAAATGCATACAGAAACATAAACGAACTCAGCGTCAGGCTTGTTAATGACGTATTAGCCTTGAAATATACTTCCATAGATGGTAATGCAGGTAGATAAATATCTGTAGAGAGAGGGATATACATGTTCATCAATGTGATAAAGAAAATCAATCCCTTCTCTCCCAAGTATCGCTGTTTTTTCTCAAAATCCATATTATTCTCCAAACTAATTCTAATCAACTATTCATGATACTTTCAGCAACTCTTACGCTTTCTATATCTGAGTTTTCGTTACTCTCAACGCACCAACAATTCGCCATTGCTGTTTCGATAAAATAGCATTGTTTTATAATTTACGCAAATATTCTCGGCTTTTTTCATATACGAATATAAATCCGCATAATCTTTCCGTCCTCTCATATACTTTGTTATCCTGTTCACCCATCCCATATAAGTGGGATATATATCAAGACTTTTTGGTGCTATATGCAGTCCATTAAAAAGCGATACGAAAACCGATAACCGTTTTTCTAAATCTTTCTCCACTCGGAGCCATGTTGCAGGACGTATCTGCTCAATTAACAACACCCCGTTGTCCAAATCAAAAGCATAGACCTTGCAGAACTTATTTCCATTGTATTCCGTTAATATATTATACTCGTTTGCCGCCGAGTTGTATTGCAAATTACCGATTTTTAATACCGTACTTCCAAAGCACTCGGATTCACATAAGAAAATACAGTTCACAGAAAAGTAATCGACTAATTGTAAAGATTTAAGCTTCCATTTATCTGAATATAGCTTAATATAATCTGATAATTTCTCAA
Organism: Oscillospiraceae bacterium; assembly: GCA_009785875.1. Taxonomy (GTDB): domain Bacteria; phylum Bacillota; class Clostridia; order Clostridiales; family Clostridiaceae; genus WQUF01. The sequence continues at coordinate 9,082 of WQUF01000207.1, forward strand.
AGAAAATTTGTCCAAAACGATTGGTGATTTTTTGAGTTTCTTCTGTTGTAAAAATGTAGCCCATATTTCACTCCTTATCTCTATACATTGTTCCATTCCTTTTCCATGAAACAAGAATCGCAATTAAGATTTTTATAACCGCATTTTATGATGCGAGATAGATATAACTAAAGTATTTTACTTGTTGCTGTCTTTCCAACTCCCATTGTCCCATTGATTATTATTAAGTTCTTCATTATGAAACCTCTTTCATTGAATCTAAATAATTTTTTAATTCTCCGTCCATTTTATAACCTCCATCTATTTTTATTATAACCTATTCAACTATTTTATTATATTGCGCATAGTATAATATTAATTGTAGCACAAAAAGCGAACAATAAACTTTTTGTTTATTTTTTTAAGAATATTTCATGATCAAGTTTTATATAATTGTACTGCAAATTAGATTTATTTTGTAAATCAAATAACTGCCTATATAAAGGACGTGAATATATGAAAAGATTTAAAGATTTAACAGGCCAAAGGTTTGGGCGATTAGTTGCTATAAGTCCAACAGACAAACGTGAATGTAAAGCTGTGGTATGGAAATGCCTTTGCGATTGCGGAAATGTTGTTGAAGTCAGCTCTGGACATCTACATAATGGAAGTAAAAAATCATGCGGATGTTTAGCTAGAGATAATTGCATCAAAAATGGAGAAAAATTATCAAAGGATATAACAGGTCAGAGATTTGGCAAATTAGTCGCCATTCGTCCAACAGACAAGCGTGAGGACGGGTCTGTAGTATGGGAATGCCAATGATAAGGTTGGTAAATATGTCGCAAATATAGGTTTCCAGAAAAAAAGTTATCATTTGGGATATTTTAATACATTAGAAGAAGCAACAAAGATCCGAAAACAAGCCGAAGAAAAATTCTATGAACCATTTTTAGAATGGTTTGATAAAAATTGCGATACTTTATTTGATAAATGAAAATTCTTCAAGATCACTACCTTTACAGCAGTTTGATTTTATATAAGTAACAATATTCATATAATAATCAAAATTTTGATTGATACCATTACATATTAATTTACTTATGTTTCTCAAACCGCTGTATAATATGCTAAATAACTTAAATTGGTCTTTCTTCAATTAACGATACACAATTAGGAAATGCATGAATCAAAGTTACTCGACCATGGGAAGATATATAGGTTCTTAGGATTCTCCACGTATACAAGTACTCTTCAACATGAATATCGGTGTAGTCTTTTTGTAAAAGCTGATTTAGACTATCAACGTTTTTCTGAACATCGATATTTTTCACAACGAATCCCAACATACAATTCATATTGTAATAAGAAGTATACTTGGGCATCCTTCCAACAAAACGTCGCATACCCTCATCAATATACTTACGGTTCAAAGTTAAGTTCCCATCAATTCGTTTGCACTCAATAATAAAATATTGTGCTCTATGGCGAAATTGTTCGATATTAAATACTTGCAAATCTGCTCTTCCAATAGGCTTATTATCGACATAATTCTCAGGTACTTCAGAGATAAACCTATAATTATCAAAATTGATACTCCTCATGACAGTATCATCATTGAGATAATTGCAATACAAATAATCACGAATAACTATTTCATTATTATCAAGCTTCTTTAAATTGTTTTCACAGTCTTCACGCATCAAATCAATACATTCAAGAACTTTTGTAACAATGTGGCTCAATATATCAGCAGCTATGTGTCGATTAAAAGAATCATTGAGAAATCCATTCATAATTCAGAAACCTCATTTCCATGCAGTATTGAATCTATCACATCAGCCAAATCCAATTTAGCCATAGCAGGATGCCAATTCTTATATTCATCCGTCTTTAATATATAGAATGATTCCTTAGAAAATTCTATTACATCATTGATCCTATAAAATAAATCATTTACTTTATTAATCATAAACTTGCTTTCAAAATTCATTTGTGCATTTTTCAGAGCATTATATTCGGTAATTTGTTCATCTGGTTTATCATCTTGAAAAATAAATTCTAATGCAGAGTAGTGACCAACAATATTTCTATAAATGTTGATGGAAATATATTTTTTGCTCTGATGTAAAATACTTGAGAAATATTCAGCAAAAACTTTTGCATATTCATGTATCTGATCGATTGTGACTGTTTCCCAATACATTTTATTCTTAGCTAATAGTGGAATCTGAATTTTCAGAGCATAATCCACAAAAACATCATTTGACAAACCAAATTTTTCAAGAATAAGTTCATCAAGTTTTTGTATTAAATCCTCGCTTTCACTTGAGTTAATAAAAATTTCTTTTTTTGCCTTTATTGCGCTTTGAATCTGATCAACCAAATTTGCTATTTCTGCATCTATTATAGCTGGATATTTTCTAAATATTTCTGTAGGAAAACTTTGTTCTCGTTCTATTCCAGATGATGAGCCTAGCATGAGATTAAAGTAAGAATACATAGATGAATTGAACATTCCAGTTAAGGATAGCAATGTCTCCTTATCAGTTTTTTTGCCACAAATCCCAGTAATTGCATCTGGATATATAAAATCATCTTCAGAATAAACAGCCCTGTATTTATACGTATTAGTATCAAATCCTTTTTTGATCAGAGTAAATGGCGAGATAAATAATTCTTGCTTATTTACTTTAGCCCGATGGATTTTCTCTTTGTTAAATTTCTCACTAAAATTTAAATCTACATAAAAAGAATCTATACCATTTTTTGCATGAATAAGCCTGCGCCCGATTAAATGGCTAGCATCCATTTGATCACCACCATGAACTTGGATGCCTACTCCATAGTATAGGTTATTGTTTATGATAATTTGTTCCACTGTGTCATATTTTTCTTTTAGCTTCTTAATCGTATTATAATCTCGGGAATATCCGAACACAATAGTTTTCCATACCCAATCATTTTCTAATAGCAGAGATTGAGGCACATATTTATAATCATTTTTCTCAATGACTATAATATCAAATAACTTGAAGAAAATATTAGGTTTCATTGTAATATGTCGTAATTCATTTTTCTTGTTTTCATTTTCATCATCATTAAAATTATATAATATAACTCCAGCTGGACCACGAGCTTTTTTAAAAATCAACTCACGTACAGCAGCCATTTCAATATATGTATTGATTTTTGCTTTTTCCAATAACCATTTACGAAATAAAATAGAAGTTGACTTTGTATTATAAAATAACTTAGATGTCACAATTAAGCAACAGCAGGTATCTTTATCTGCAAAATCTTTAGTACGCAACACGAAAGTACGTGATATTTCTTTCCCTTGGTGAGGGAGTTTTCTTTCTTCACAATATTTTAAATGTATACCATCGTCACTTCCCCAAGGAGGATTTCCAATAATAAAATCAAAGTGTTTTCCATCCAAAAATTGATCTAAGTTTTCAGAAAAGAAATCACATACAAAAAAATTGATATTCTTTAATAAAGGTAACTTAAAATCTCTAAGCGTTTTTGGATCTTTATAATCTAATATTGTTAGATAGATCGAAAAAATAGCAACATCTATAGCATCAGAATTTTTATCAATACCCCAAATATTTTCAGTGACGATGTCGATCAATTTTTCATTGTTTAAAGCATCTGAACTATGACGAATATTTCTTTCAAAGAGCTTTCTTGCTGATTCCACCAAGAATATTCCTGAACCACATGCTGGATCTAGAATCCTGCAATCAGCATTTTTGGAAATAAAAGGTGTAATCGTTTGATCTAAAAGATAATCCACCAAATAAGGCGGAGTATAAAAAGCTTTATCTTCTTTCTGCTTTTCATCTCCTAAAAATCGTTCATAGATATTGCTGACTATCTCTACTGGTATTATATTAAAATCATATAATGGGAATAAAGATGTTTGACCCGAAGACAAGACCAAATCACCAGCCATTAGATCTCGAAGCATCTTTAATGAAGCATCATCTAATAAGTCAATTTCTAATCGGTCATCTTCCTCATATAATTCAAACAGATTCCCATTAAATTGCTCTTTAAGATATGAGAATAAATCATAAAGCTCACTTTTTTCTTTCATAATAGTGAGAAGGCAATTCTGAGAGTCTAAAACATCGCTACAAAGCCCACCATAAGCTAAATCGACTTCCCGATCAATTAAATAACGAATAAATATGAGCCTTAAAATAATTTTCACTGCAAAAGGTGCACACTCAGTCTTTTTAAGTTCATATGTAGCATACTTTATATTGTCTAACATCACTTCATCTAACTTTGGTGCAGATAATTTTTGCTCATAGTTTTGCCAAAATGCAGCATTAGAAATATTCCAGAAAGAAAATGAAGAAGACTCATTTACTTTCTCAAGCAGAACCAGCTCTTTATTAGAGTTAATTGAACATCCGTTATATACTTCAACACGATTATCAAAACTTATGATTACTAATGGTATTTGAGCATTCCAGATTTTCTTAATCAATTGCTTGCTTATATTTTTTTCTGTGGTTTCACAAAATACGATAAATGGCTTATTATCAGTCATGTAGATAGCTATTGGATCTAGCTCTTTAAAAAGCTTTTGAATGAAACGATTTTCTTTAACTTCTCTAGAACCAGAATAATATAATGTGCTTGAATTTGAATAGCCTAAAGCTTCAATGATACTTTTAACATTCGGCATAAAGCTCCCTCCTTTCTACCCTTTTCCTATTACCTTATATAATAATATATTACACAAATTACTCAATGAACTCAATAAGTTAATTCAATATTAAATAGCACAGTCAAGAAAACTGTAGTAGTTAAAACTGAGGCTCTTACTCAACATTGGATATTTTCTAAACCTTTAAATTTATGGTGTTTATTATTGCTAAAATAGATTTTTTGTATATAATATTAATAAGAAAATACAGTGAAGAGGTGATAATCTTGGAGCGTTTAGCTTTAAATGATCTAAAGGCATGGAAAGAATCGAAGCATCGGAAGCCACTCTTACTAAAGGGAGTTCGCCAATCGGGAAAGACATGGATTTTAAAAGAGTTTGGGAAAAGATACTATAAAAATGTAGCTTATTTTAATTTTGAAGAAAATGAAGAGTATAAGCAATTCTTTGAAACCACAAAGGATATTCCGCGTATACTGCAAAATCTCATGATGGCAAGTGGACAGACCATAAAGCCCGGTGAATCATTAATAATATTCGATGAAATTCAAGAATGCAATAAAGCTTTAAATACACTGAAGTATTTCCATGAGAATGCACCTGAATATCATGTGGCTTGTGCTGGTTCGCTCCTTGGTATTGCCCTTTCAAAGCCTGCTTCATTTCCTGTGGGTAAGGTTGATTTTTTAGACGTTGCACCGATGACTTTCACAGAGTTTCTCATGGCAAATGGAGACGGTAATCTTGTGAATTATCTTTCTAATATTGAAACGATAGAAAAAGTTCCTAACGCTTTTTATAACCCTCTATATGAGAAACTTAAAATGTACTTTGTAACAGGAGGAATGCCAGAAGCAGTAAGTGCTTGGACGGAAGATCGGGATGTGAATCTTGTTCAAAAGGTCTTATATAATATTTTAAGTGCTTACGAGCGTGATTTTGCAAAACATGCTGATCCTAAAGAGTTCCCTAAATTATCTTTAGTTTGGAAATCGATTCCTTCACAGCTCGCTCGTGAAAATAAAAAATTTCTCTATAGAGTTATTAAAGAAGGCGCAAGAGCACGTGAATATGAAGATGCTTTGCAATGGCTTTGCGATGCAGCTTTAATTTATAAAGTATTTAGAAATACATCACCAGGATTACCTTTATCTTCTTATGATGATTTATCTGCTTTTAAAATTTATTTAGTCGATGTTGGACTTCTTCGCAGGCTTTCACTGCTCGCACCTACTGCTTTTGGTGAAGGCAATAGACTATTTACTGAATTTAAAGGCGCACTTTCTGAAAATTACATACTTCAAGCACTTATAGGTCAGATTGAGGCGGTACCTCGATACTTAAGCATGGAAACTCACACTATGAAGTGGATTTTGTCATTCAATTAGATAATGACATCATTCCAGTGGAAGTAAAATCCGAGGATAATATTGAAAGCACTAGCTTAAAAAAATATAAGGAAAAATATAAAGACAGAGTAAAACTTAGAGTTCGCTTTTCTATGCAAAATTTAAGATTAGATGATGATCTTCTCAATATACCGTTTTTTATGGCTGATCATGCTAAAAAACTTATTAAGATTGCTATGAATTCATAAATTAGATGCCACCGTGACACTAGTCACAGTGACATCAAATCTTTATTGTAGCAATATTATTTTTAATTACCATCGTACAATAATCCAAGAATACCATACATATTGAGGAAATCCTCTGATAATTTTTCTTTGTCAATGAAGTCATCTTGCTGATTTTGAATAATATAATCAAATTGCTCTATACCTTTGTATTCTACAGCACTTCTCAAAATAGCCACAGCTTGAGGTGATAGCATATTAAAGTAATGATTGCAAATAAATGTTATATCGTAAAGGTCTCGTATTTTATCTCGATTAGTATAAGCATTCACTTTCATAATGCAAAGAGGCTCAATTTTATAAACTAATATTCCATTGTTTTTTTCGATTTCCTCGTCGCCAATTTGTTTACGTCTGTATGAAACCTCGATTTTTAAAGGCTTTTCATTATTACCGTAATTCACCATGCAACGTTCAACAGTATCAGTACTTTTCGCAATTCGAAAAGAATATCCATTGTCGATACAGAATTTTTCTACTAATTCTGCAAATCCCTTTTCTTTACCGTCTAAATCAATATCCTCAGAAAATCTGTCTAGAGCATAACAAAGACATAGTGCTGTCCCACCTTTTAAGATATAATTGCTGCTTATTTTATTCAGATAATAAATAAAGTTTGATATAACCCCACTATGCTTGATACGCCAATCACTGCTCATAATCTTACCTTCTTCTTAAAATTTACCCATTTATTATAGTATTCCCTTGTCATAAACTCATCGATCTCATTCCAGTTTGGTAATGATATCATAGAAATAACCTTACCGAATATTTCTTCGTTATAGTCGTCGTTACAAATAAAATCTTTATTCATACCTTGAGCTACACTGAAGTTTCCCATCTCTAACAAGTCTAATAGTGCTCGAATATGATTGGCAGCTGCATAGGTCCCTTCATGTTCCGGAATATGCTTATCATATTCTATCCCATAATTTCCAAAAAAAGCAGTGTTGGTATCCATGAAGGTGATATTTTTCCATTTAAGTGCTGAGCAGTGCCAATCTCCACATGTCAATAATAAGCAAGGTAAGTTCAAAGCGTGGATTCCAGTAATATACTGCATCAAAATTCTACCTTTCTCAAAACATCTATAACGGTACCATCCCTATATTCAACGACCCCGATTATATCATCAGACAATTTTATTTTATCAGGGACACCAGTAATAGATTCTGCTAAATCCTTTAACTCTTCGATTTTATATAAAGGTAAATTCGAGTCTTTAACCTTATCGATTAAATCTTGTCTAAGCGGATTTATTGCGATGCCCCTTTCACATATAAACACATCTACAGTTTCACCTGGAGTTGTTATTGTGATTATTTCATCTCTAATGATTGGAAGCCTTGCCCTCGTTAGCGTAGATACTACAACTGAAAGTTTTGCACCTTGTGCTGTATCACAATGTCCTCCAGATCCACCCATTATTATGCCATTTGAATCGGTTATCACATTTACATTGAAATTTGTATCAATTTCTGTGGCACCCAGTATAACCACATCTAAATTATCCACAACGCAGCCTTTATTGTGTGGATTTCCATACATTGAAGCTGTCATACTCTGATGATTTGAGTTATTCCTATAAGATTCTACAGCTTTTAAATCAAAACATTGAACATCAAATAAATTTTTAAATAGACCTTCTTCAAGCATATCCACTAAATATCCTGTTATTCCACCTGAAGCAAAGCTCCCCTTTATATTCAATTTTTTTATATAATTCTTTAGTTCATTTGCAACAGCAAGGGAAGTGCCTCCAGCTCCTGTTTGAAACGAGAAACCTTCCTTTATGTATCCGGTTAATTTTAAAAAATCCATAGTGAGTTTTGCAATTTTAAGACCTACAGGATCACGAGTTATTACAGTACTCCCTGAGACTATTCCCTTTGGATCTCCTATTGAATCAACTGTTAAAACATAGTCCACTCTGGTTTCATCTATCTCTATTGGATTATTGGGATATGGAACTAAATTATCTGTTATGATAACAACACATTTTGCATATTCTGCGTCGCTAAAAGCATATCCAATAGTACCACAAGAAGATTTCCCTAAAACTCCATTTATATTCCCTTTATCGTCAGAGGATGGAGCAGCTATAAAAGCTATATCGATTTTAATTTCTCCAGATTCAACTGCTCTTGGCCTTCCACCATGGCTCTGCATCACAAGAAGTCCTTTTAATTTTCCTCTTGAAACAGCTTCAGCTACCCTTCCTGTCATATAATCAGTATATATATTTATTATAGTCCCATCCTCTATAAGTGGTATAATAAAGGAATGCACAGGGAAAATAGCACTGGCAGCCAAAGTAATATCTTTAAATCCTCTTTTATGAATCTCCTCCATCACCATATTCATAATAAAATCTCCATTTCTAAGATGATGGTGAAATGATATGGTCATCCCATCTTTTAAGGGGAGTTTATCCATTAACTCATCCATTGATTTAACAATCTTTTCATCGTATTTAATTTTGTACTTCCTAGAAGCCTTTTCATATTCATCAATCTTTGTACCATAAGGCACTACCTTTTTATACCCTTTTATTTCATCAGGTATTTCTCTAAGTACAGAATTTTTCATATTACCTCCAACTAAATAATCCTTAGCCTTTTAGCTTTTTCCACCACGTTTTTAGCTCTGCTGATAATTGGCGCATCTATCATGTGACCATCTAAAGAAAAAACCCCCTTATTTGGAGAATTTTCCAGAGCATCAAGAATCCTTAAAGATCTTTCAATCTCTTCATCAGATGGCGAAAATATCTCATTTACAATCTCAATTTGTCTAGGGTTAATGCAAGCTTTACCTGTAAAGCCAAGATTTTTGCTAAATAATGCATCATCTTTTAATCCTTCAAAATCATTTACGTCTGTAAAAGGAGTATCTATACAATTTATTTTAAAAGCTCTGCACAAAGATGCCATTTTTGTCCTTGCGTAGAATATTTCATCGCCTTTTTTTGTCCTTTTTACTCCTAAATCTGTAGCTAAATCTTCACCACCAAGCAAAATACCATTTACTCTATTTGATGATTTTACTATTTCCTGTGCAGTTTCCACTCCAAAGCTCGTTTCTATAAGGGGTATTAGTTTTATTTTAAAGTTGCCATTTTTATTTAAAAATTCATCAGAAGCTTTTATTAGCCTTTTTGTAGCTTTCGGGATTAAAAATGCATCAACATTTAAATTAGATATTTCTTCCATATCCAAAAGACCTAAACTGGTTTCAAGTGAATTTATCCTGACGATGATTTCAGATGAACTTTCTTTGTTTATTTTTAAAAATTCTCTAAGGAGTATTCTGGCTGAATCTTTTTCTTCAAAGCTTACTGCATCTTCTAAATCAAAGATTATCACATCAGCATCAAATATAAAAGCATTTTGGATCATGCCAGGATTATTAGCTGGAATAAATAAAAAACTTCTATTAATTTTCTCCATAATGCACCTCTTATATCGCTCTTTTTATGGCAGTTTCAACTCTGGAAATAATTGTGTAATCTAAAGCACCTTTATCTTGAGCTTTAATAAAAACATTTTCTACTTGCATCTCTTTTAATTTATTCAGAATCAATTTTTCTATATGATCCCCAAATTGAAGTTTTACTATGCTGTCGAGCTCTAGACTGTTTCCACAATCATTTGGAGAGACCATGATTAATATATCATTTGATTCAAGAGTTCCTGCTTTTGATGATTTAGTTATTTTCATTTTTTTCACCTTAATTCTCATTATGATATAATATAATTATAGCGATTGTTATATAGTTTGAAAGCCACTTCTAAAGATAATAAAAATAATTTTTCACGGGATGAATTGCTTGACCATTCTCGTTCATCATAATTTGACACATCTATTAAAATATCACCGCTATATAGTAGTTGCCCAAATTTAATGTCTCTAAATCGTGCAACCGATGCGATTGTTGCACACTCCATTTCAACAACTTGACATCCCTCTTCTTTTCTATATTGAATCATATCGGGTGTTTCACGATAAAAGCCGTCTGTTGTCCATGTTTTGCATTCTATAAAAGGAACATTATTATCAATCAATGTGCTTTTTATTATTGAAATCATATCAGCATCTAATTGAATATCACGTGAAGGAGGTAAGTAATGATATGAAGCTCCCTCATCTCTTAAAGCTGAAACAGGAATAATAACATCACCAACAGGAATGTTTTCTAAAACTCCGCAACCACCACAAGCAATTATTTTCTTTACACCATAACCAGCCAAGAAATCTGTCTCCATAGCAATCGATGGAGAGCCTACTACAGCTTGAACTACACACATTTCTACACCCCTGTACTTAACTACATAAACTGGTAAATCACTCATTTCTGAGTTATATGTATTTCTAACTTCGCAATTATTCTTTATAATAAAATTCTCTAAAACTTCTCGAAAAAAGGTCATAACACATATTTCTGGAAGCAATGTTCTACTGCGTCTATTTGGCTTTATAACTCCATTTTTCTCCGAATCATATTCCAGTATTGGAAATTCATTTTTTACCACTGACATTTTATCCCTCCTCGTAGAAGATTTTTTATTCAATATTAGAAAAGGATTTTCTCGATTTCAATAATATACTCCAATCGATCCATTTTTTTGTAGTGTTCTAAACATGATTTTAGCGCATCTGTTTTCACAATATGTCCATTCCAGCAAATCATATCAATTTTTTTAACTTCATAACCTTTGTTAGGGTATGCAGATACATCAATCCAGACATTATCAATGCACAATCTTCCAAAGTATTTTACCAATATTAACGAATCATTAAAAACAAATGGTTCAATGATATACTCTTGAAGGCTTCTTTAATATATACATTAGTTATTCTCGATAATTAAGCTGTGGGATTTTTTATAAGCACGATTGCCTAATACTTAAACATCAAAATATTCCCTTATTTTCTTCTAACATCATCCCAATTATCACCATGAACATAACAACATAAGTTTTAATCATATGAATATACTTTATTTTACCATATTTTTTTTATATTATATATGATAAAAACAAAGTTTATGCTAGAATTACTGTTAAAAGGGGAGGAATATTTATGCCATACTATCTGGTTGGTGATCTTATTAAAAAGTTGAGGACGCAAAAAGGAATCTCATTAGAAGATTTATCAGATGGTATCTTGGATAAAGGGAATTTATCAAGAATAGAATCTGGTATGCAGGTACCTCAAAAGGATAAGCTGGATTCATTATTGCAAAGGTTAGGGATAGATACTCAAGAAACATGTGAATATTACTTAAATGAAAGAGAATATGAAATAGCTTCAAAATGCGATCTTCTTAAAAGTTTGATTGCAAATAGCAAAAATTCAGAAGCAGATATTTTGCTGGAAGAATTAGCTAAACAACCTGAATTTGTTGAAGCCACTTCAGACGGTAAAAATGATGAGGCTAAAAAACAAATTAAAAAGCAGTTTTTATTATCTTGCAGAGCAGCTATGATGGTAAACTTAGAGAAGGATAACGAGGAGATAAGAAAAATAACTGTGCAGGCTCTGAAAATTACAATTCCCACCTATTTAGATAAATATATTCCTGAATATTATCTATCAGATCAGGAAGCTAGATTGATAAATATTTTAGCAATTACTTATAGCGAAGAAAATCTAGAAAAAACCATAAAATTATTGGAAGATTTAAAAGAAAGCCTCGATTCTAAAAGAGTTGATGAAAAGCAGAAATCGAGGATTCTTACACTAATATTGTATAACCTTTCTAAATATTATAGTCTTGCTAAGAAATATTTAGAAGCAGTTAAAATATGCAATTATGGAATGAATATATGCAAAGAAACTGGTATTTATACAAATTTTCCTGGGATTATTTACAATAAGGCATACTGTTTATTTGAATTAGGTTATAAAGGAGAATATGAACATCTTATCTATCAAGCTTATTATATGTTCGATGCTATGGAAAGGGATAAAGAAAAAGATATCATAAAAAACTATGCCAAAGAACATATGGGCATAGCCATAAATGAAAAATAATTTTAATATTCTATCGCTCCAGGGGGAAGATTACCATATGGATCTATAACTTGAGTTGTATTGCTAGTTTGTGTTGTATTAGTACTATTTTCACTTGGAATTGTATTTTCAGAATAAGTAGTTGAATTTGACAGTGTAAAGAAAAACAACAATGTAGCCATTATTAATACGAATGAAAGTAATTTTTTTCTCATGATTAACACCCTTTCAACATTTTTTAGTTAATTATTAGATATTCTAATATTATAGTAAGAGTATTATTTTTTAGCAATACTAAACCACGCAATTTTAGGTGTCTTTTATAGTCCTAAAGTTGCGTGGTTTGATTTTACAAGGGTTTTAAAATTTGGTAATATGTAAACAAGGACCGAAGAATTAAAAACATTATCAATTTATTGTATATAATGATATGGAGGAATGATTCCAATGGTTTTCTAAATTCATAAAAAATTTATTAAACAAAAAGTTAAAACTATAAAATATCGGGGAGTGTTATTTCATGAGAAAAAACAAAAATCTGTTTTTCAAAATGTTTGCGTTACTTATGTTTTATAGTTTATTATTCACGATAGTTCCAAATAAAGTTGTTATGGCTGCAAACTTAGGAACTTTAAGTTATTGGGAATCTGATGCATCTGATGTTTCTCGTTGGGGCGCAACAAAAAGTTCTGTACCAACTGCTATATATCTTTATAATTTGTATCCCAATGCAACTTTCTATGCTTCCAATGGTATAGTTGAAGCTGTGACTCAATGGAACACTGCTTTAGGTTGCTCTATGACTGCATATGTTGCTAATGCTAATCAAACAGCTTCTCAATTAATTTTCTACTATGCTGGTGCACCTAGTTACATTAATAAGTTAGGAATTTTTCCTACTGTACCAGACAGTTATGCAGGATATACAGTTAATTCTTCTTATAATGAAGGTACTTGGACATATGGTTCAACCACAAAAACGGGTTCAATAATTACAAAATCATACGGATATATAGTAGATAGAGCATACTCAATGGCAATTACTGAAAATTTGTTCACACATGAGTTAGGACATGCATTAGGTTGGACTGGACATTCTCCTACAAGTACAAATGTAATGTACGCAGTTTCATCAAGTAACTTCACTTTAACTGCAGCTGACCAAAGACAATTAACTCAAGTTTATAAATAGGAGGTATAAATATATGAAAGCTTTGATTTCTTCATTTATTGTTTTTATTATTACATTAGGTTGTTTATGTATGAACAGTACTAATAAACCTATTAATCTTAATTCCGCTTCAAATACAACAAATACCACAGTAAGTACTCAAACACCAACTACCACTACTAGTGCGCAAGCTAGTCAAATATTTCTATCTTTTCATGATGCTGTTATCCTGAGCAATTGTGCAGTTAGTGCAAAATTTGTATCTTACATAGAGTATGATACTTATGTTGAATATGAATTCCAAGTTAAAGATGTATTGTATGGAACAGCAGAGAAAACGATATATGTATCTTCTATGAAGGGTGAGTCAAGTGTAGATACTGTTAATAATAGCTATAATTTGGAAGGTCATATTTATACTAAAGGTGATGATTATATCCTAATAATGGATAGGGTCGACTCTATTTTATATGCTCATCCACAATATGGTCTATCTTCAGATATTTATATACCACTTAAAGATATAAATAAGAGTACAACTTACGGAGAACCAATTACAGAGCTTACTGGAGTTACTAGTGTTGACGAAATAAAGACAATCCTTAATAATATTAAAAATACAGATGACGGTAGCTTAGATAAATATAAATACAAACCAGAAAAATATTCAAAATCTGATAAACTGACGGATATAGTGCCAGAATCGGATTATATTTTAGAACTTAAAATAGATAGCTTATTTGCTGAAGGCGTTGTTACAATTGGAAATACCTACATTTGTGATGTTATAAATGTTTTAAAAGGAGACAATGTTGTCAAAAATGCTGATGGTAAAATAATGGTAGCTTTGCTGAAAAATAGCGTTAAGGTTGGAGAAACTTACATCATCTTGTTAAACGGCGATGATTCATCTATTTACGTACAATCTTCAAAGAAGAGTGTAATTCCTATTAGTGACACAAAATCAATTGATGAAATAAAGCAAATATTAGCTCCATAAACTTGTATTTTCTATTTTAAATTCCAATGCGATAACATTGGAATTTAAATTTTTGCGTCTTTTCTTATTTTATAGCTTTAAGCTTTGCAATATCTGATAAATTTTTTCCTGTTACTTGCTCCATTAAGTCAAGATCGATTCTTAATTCTCTTATTGCTTCAGGTATTTTTTTGACCTCAAATCCTAATTTATCAATTTTTGCATTTTGCGTTTCAAGATTTTCAGATATAGATTTCGCTAAACCGGATACTTCAGCTACTTTAAAACTTAGATTATCATTTTCAGCTTTATGTACATCAGAACTATATCTTAAAGCACTCAAGATTTGACCATTTTCAGTTTGACCTATTTTAATATATGTAACATCTGTTTTTAACTCAGTAACATCTGTTTTTAATTCAGTAACATCTGCTTTCAGTTCAGTAACATCTGTTTTTAATTTATTAATACTAGACTGCATTTGTTTTGAATTGTTTTTTAATTGTCTAATATCTTTTTTCATACCGCTCATATCAGTTTCAATTTTATCAAGTCGTGAATCCATTTTATCAAGTCTTGAATCCATATTATCAAGTCTTGCGTCCACTTTTTCAAGCATTTGAAAGATTTTTTCCTCATAATTCATGTATATCATCTCCGCACTAACGATTATATTTTTATTATGGACACCTTTTCAATTTTTTAATCGAGTAATTTTATTTTACCATATTTTTTTATATTAGCCAGCAGATTTATTCAAAAGTCACTTTTTAAGTTTTGAACTATTAAGACAAAAACACTCTTTAAATCTAAATTTATAACACAAATTTTGAAGCTTTTTACCTCTGCGAAATAAGTTATAATTATTTATATTAAGTCTTATCGATAACCTCTTTATTTAAAGTTTTTAATTTAATTAAAACTCATCAATTTATTTTATTATAACACAACCAAGCCTCATCTTTTATTTTTTAAAAAATAGGCTAAGCCTTATACATCAATATCCCCATTGTAATGATTCTCTCTAAACTCACTTTACCTCTTTTGAGTCAAATTTTTCTATTATCCCCTCCTTAAAGATAAAATTCATCAGGCTAATTTGATTATGTCGTTGAATTCTGTAGATAAAACCTTGTTTAAAGTCTCTTGCTTCAAAAATCCACGTTTGATATATTGTGCCATGTCTTTCTCGTTAACACTTACCTTAAATATCGAGTTTATGCTGTTCTTCTTTGTTGCAGCATATTTCAAAGCATATTCTCTTCTCATAGCAGCCAAACCTATAAACGTTCCTTCTACCTCTTGAAAAGCTACTTTTATAGTGATAGTAGTAAAAGCAGGAACTATTTCCCTTGTTCTCTTCGTCTTTTCTTCCCACGTCTCACCTTGTGAAGGTCCTTCCAGCATCCTATTAACCATTTTCACATTATTTAAATCGCTACCTAGACCATTTATTATTATCTCCTGTGTTTTGTGATCCTTTTGAGATAAGAGCCTTGCAATACCTAAATTCATGTACTTTTGCTTCACTAATTCCATTCCCTTTGGACATAGATATTTAAGCTCTCTGTAATTTTTTGATTTAGCTAAAATATTTTCTAAAATAAGTATAGATTGAATTTTATCCTGTAAAGACAATTTTCGATATTTCATATTAGTGGATATTATAAGACCTTGTATCAAATTTGGATCGGTAGAACTGTCGAGCAATATACAAGGTACTTTAAAAAAACGCATATCTTCACTTTCCGCATAGAGGCTCCTTAAAGCATAAAGCCTGCTCCTTCCTACTAAAACGATATATTTATC
>WQUF01000208.1 GCA_009785875.1 Oscillospiraceae bacterium
CCTTATCCTACACGTATACACCCATCCATTTTTAGTTTTTGCTTTTAATAAAGAATTATTCTCGTGATTAAAGATTAAAATCATGTATACTTTAGTATATGAAAGAAAATTTTAAATGAAACAAAAAAATAAAATTATTATAAGATTAAATCCAAAAACGAGTTTTTGGATTTAAATAAATAACTATTCATTGTTCAATATTCAATATTCATTATTCATTGCTAAATATTTATTCTAAATTATTACTTTTATAGCTTGATTCAAATTATGTATAAAGTTATAATGATTCTAATTATATTTTTAGAGGTGCACTTTATGCTTCGCAGTATGACTGGATATGGAAAAGATTCTTTTATCGATGATAAAACAAGCTTATCAATAGAGATAAAAGGTATCAATAATAGGTATTTAGATATTAACATTAGACTTCCAAAGAGTTTATTTTTTTTAGAAGATAAAATGAGAAGGAAAATTTCCCAGATAGTAAATAGGGGCAGGATAGATGTCTTTATAAATTTTAACAATCTTAAAAGACAAGATTTAAAGGCAAACTTAAATGAAAATCTATTAGACTCTTATTTGGGTTGTTTAAATATAGTCAAAGAGAAATTAGATATAAAAGAAAACATGACAATAAGCGACATCATACGGCTTCAAGATGTATTTACTATTGTAGAAATGGAAGACGATGTAAGCGATCTGTGGATCATTGTGGAAGCTTGTTTAGAAAGAGCTTTAGATAATTTTATCAAGATGAAGGATGAAGAAGGGCTCGTCTTAAAGCATAACATAATGGAGAAAATAGATAACATTAAAAAACTCATTTATTTTATTGAAGAAAAGGCACCAAAAGTGATAGAAGAGAATAAAATAAAACTAAATGATAGGATAACGGAAAGTTTATTAAATTATGAATTAGATAACAATAGATTATATCAAGAATTTTGCTTTATGGCTGATAAATTATCTATAGATGAAGAGATAATCAGGTTAAAATGCCATGTTGAATCATTTTTAAATCACTTAAATCAAAAAGAAAGTTCAGGGAAAAAGATGGACTTTATCATTCAGGAAATGAACAGAGAAATAAATACGATAGGTTCTAAATGTAATAGCGTAGATATTGTAAATAATGTAATTGAAGTAAAAAATGAGATAGAGAAGATCAGAGAACAAATACAAAATATCGAATAGGCGGAGGGAATATGAGCATTAAGTTTATTAATATTGGATTTGGAAACATTGTATCTGCTAATAGAATTATTGCTATTGTCAGCCCTGAATCAGCTCCTATAAAGAGAATTATACAGGAAGCCAGAGAAAGAGGCATGTTAATCGATGCGACTTATGGCAGAAGGACGAGAGCAGTCATCATCTCTGACTCAGACCATGTGATTTTATCAGCAGTTCAGCCTGAAACAGTTGCCCATAGGCTAGACATTAAAGATGAGGGTTCCTTTGATTCTGGCCTCGACGAGGAAGTAAATTAGTGAAAAAAAAGGGGTTTTTGATCGTTTTGTCTGGACCTTCTGGTGTTGGAAAAGGGGCAATTTCAAAACAGCTAAGGGAGAGAGATAATAATTTATGGTATTCAGTTTCTGCTACCACAAGAAAACCAAGGCAAGGAGAAGTAAATGGCGTAGATTATTATTTTCTGTCAGAAGACGAATTTTTAAAAAAAGTACATAATGGTGATTTTATTGAATGGGCTTGTTTCTGCAATAATTATTATGGAACACCTAAGACTAAGGTGCTTGAAATGCTAGAAAGAAATGTGGATGTAATACTGGAAATCGATATACAAGGGGCTAAAAAGGTAAAGGAGAATTTTAAAGAAGCTATTTTTATTTTTATACTTCCTCCTTCTAGAGAAGAGTGGAGGCACAGGATATTAAAAAGAGGAACTGAAAATGATAAAGAGAGAGAACTTAGGCTGGAAACAGGTGAAATAGAGCTTAAAGAATTAAAAAATTATGATTATGCAATTATTAACGATTTATTGATTAATGCTGTTAGGCAAGTGGAAATAATAGTAGAAGTAGAAAAATTAAGAGTATTTAGGTATTTGGAGGATGATGAAAATGAATGGAAATTCAATGATTGAACCATCACTGGTTGATCTTTTAAAAAAAGTAGATTCAAGATATGCGCTTGTGGTTATGGTTTCAAAGAGGGCAAGGCAGCTAATTCAAGGAGATAAGCCTCTGATAAATAAGCCGAATCTTAAAGCAGTCTCTCTCGCTATCAATGAAATAAACGAAAATTTAGTGTATGCAATTGATGATGGTACAACTGATAAAGATTACAATAAAGATTTAAGCGATGGTTCTTATAGCGGCTATTCTGATATCGATTGATGGTTTTAGATATGAAATTTGGGCATGGTAGTTTAAATCATGCCTTATTTAGTTTAAGAAGGTGATAAAATGAAAGTAGCAAATATAGCTGTAAGCAGCAATGCGGATGCTTTAGACAAATTATTCTCTTATATAATAAACGATGATATCGAAGCTAATATAAATATTGGTCAAAGGGTTCTTGTGCCATTTGGAAAGACAAATAAGCTTTTAACTGGATATATTATTTCTATTGAAGAACCTTTTAATTATGATATGAATAAATTAAAATATATACACAGCACAATTGAAGAGTTTCCTATACTTTCATATTTTGATCTTTTGCTCATAGATTTTTTAAGAGATAGTTATTTTTGCACGTATACTGAGGCTATTAGCATCATAATCCCTAAGGATTTAAAAGACGTTAAAGGAAACAAGATAATAAATGTGCTCAATACTGGTAAGGAATTAGAGGGAAAGTATTTAAAAGAAATTTACCAGAATATATGGAATTTGATAAAGCATAATCCAAATGAATACACAAAGAACTCATTTAGCAAGACTTTTAATATTTCATCCTCATCTATCAATACCCTCCTTAAAAAAGGATTTATCATAGAGGCTCCAAAAGTTGTATATAGATATGATAATAAAGAATATAATAAATATGATATAATAAATTTAAATAGTGATCAGAAAAATGTATTCGATAAAATAATGAGTTCGGAGAAGAAAAAATTTTTAATAAGGGGAGTTACTGGATCAGGAAAGACAGAGATTTATATGCATCTTGTGGGCGAAATGCTGGAATGCGGAAAGGATTCTATCATCCTTGTTCCTGAAATTGCCCTCACTCCTCAGATGATCGAGAGATTTAAAGGTAGATTTGGCTCCAGCATTGCTGTATTTCACTCCAAGCTGTCCCAAGGTGAAAGATTCGACCAGTGGCAGAGGGTTAAAAGGGGAGAGGTTAAGATCGCAATAGGAACTAGGAGTGCTGCACTTCTTCCATTTAACAATATAGGTATGATAATCATCGATGAAGAACACGAACCGTCGTATAAATCAGATTTTGATCCTAAATACAAAGCTCACGAGGTTTGTGAATTTAGATGCAGTTTATTCAATGCTAAGCTCGTCTTAGGATCTGCTACTCCATCTTTAGAGACTTATTTGGAAGTGGAAAAAGGCGAAACTGAAATCCTCACTCTGGAAAAACGAGTAAATGACATACCCATGCCAAAGGTGACAGTAATAGATTTAAGGGAAGAACTGAGATCTGGAAACAGGGGAATCTTCAGCACTTTGCTTAAAGTAAAAATTGCAGAGAGGCTTAAAAGGAAAGAGCAGATCATTTTATTTTTGAACAGGAGAGGATTCTCAACGTTTGTTTCGTGTAGAAGCTGTGGATATGTGTTTAAATGCTCTAGATGCGACATATCCCTTACTTATCACTTCGATGCAGACAATATGAAATGCCATTATTGTGGTGAAACTACAGCAGCTCCTAAAATCTGCCCTAAATGTTCCAGCAAGTATGTGAAGTATTTTGGAATCGGAACTCAGAAAGTTGAAGAGGAGATAAAGAGGCTTTTTCCTGGTGCTAAAGCTATAAGAATGGATTTTGATACCACGAGAAAGAGCAATTCTTACGAAGAAATATACTCTAGCTTTAAAAATAATGAAGCTGATATATTGATAGGAACTCAGATGGTGGTTAAGGGATTGGATTTTAAAAATGTCACATTAGTTGGCGTTATAGCTGCTGATCTGACTTTAAACCTTCCAGATTATAAATCATCAGAAAGGACTTTTCAATTGATCTGCCAGGTTGCCGGAAGATCGGGCAGAGGCGAAAAGGAAGGGGAAGTCATAGTTCAAACATATTGTCCAGATCACTTTTCCATAGTGAGTGCTGTGAAAAATGATTATTTAAATTTTTATAATAATGAAATTCAAATTAGAAAATTGATGGAATATCCGCCTTTTACCAGGCTTCTGTTGATAAACTTATCGTCTAAAATAGAGAAAGATGCAATGGACTCAGCAAAAAAAATACATGCAATGTTGAAAGATGAAAATATTTTAGGGTATAATATTTTAGGACCTAGTCCTTGTCCATTGTATAAAATAAAGGATAATTATAGATATCAAATAATGATAAAAGATTATTTCGACAATGATTATATAAAACAAGTTAAAAAAAATATATATAATATAATAAAATCAAAGTATTTTGATGTAACTGCTACTATAGATTTAAATCCAAATAGTTTACTCTAAAATAAAGTTTTAAAGGAGGTATAACATGGGACTTAGAACTATCAGATTGATCGGCGATGATATACTTAGAAAAAAAAGCAAGCCCGTTGATAATTTTGACCATAGATTGTTAAAACTAATAAATGATATGTTTGAAACTATGTATAGAGCCGACGGAGTAGGACTCGCAGCTGTGCAAGTTGGCATTTTAAAGCGGCTTTTTATAGTAGATACTGGTGAGAAGCCTATGCACTTTATAAACCCTGAGATTATAGATAAGGGTGGAAACCAATTAGATCAGGAAGGGTGCTTAAGCGTTCCAGGAAAACTTGGAGATGTAGAACGCCCTAAATGGATAAAGATCAAAGCTTTTAATTCTGATGGAGATGAATTTGAATATTATGCTGAAGATTTTGAAGCTCGGGCCATACTACATGAAAATGATCATTTAAATGGAATATTATATGTTGATCTTGTTGTGCAAGGTGGGAAATAAATGGATATAATTTTTATGGGTACTCCCTCTTTTTCTGCGGAGTCGCTTAAAGCATTGATCAAGAACTTCAACGTAAAAGCTGTATTCACTCAGCCAGATAGGCCCTCTGGACGAGGAAATAAAATGAAGATGTCAGAAGTTAAAGAGCTTGCAATAGAGAATAATATAGAAGTGTTTCAACCTGAGAAGATAAATAAGGATATGGATTCCATAGAAAAAATAAAGGAATTAAATCCGGATTGTTTAGTAGTAGTAGCTTATGGGCAGATCCTTTCAAGGGAGATCTTAGAAATACCGAAATATGGATGTATAAATGTTCATGCATCGCTTTTACCTAAATATCGCGGAGCTTCTCCAATTAATTTTGCGATTTTAAATGGTGAGAAGATCTCTGGCATCACTACGATTCAGATGGATGAAGGGATAGATACCGGACCGGTACTTCTTCAAGAAGAAATGAATATCGAAGGATTAAACGCTGGTGAATTGCACGATAAACTGATGGTTTTAGGATCTAAAATAATCGTAGACACATTGAATAGTCTTTTAAAAGATGAAATTAAAAAAATTCCCCAAAATAATGAAGATGCTAGTTACTGTACTCTCATCACAAAGGATATTGTAAAAATAAATTGGAATGATGAGGGAGAAAAGATTTTAAATAAGATAAATGCTTTTAATCCTAATCCTGGAGCATTTACAATATACGAGGGCAGTATTTTAAAGATATTTAAAGCAAAATTTGAAAAAGGTGAGTGCGAACCTGGACGGATTTCAGATATAGGAAAAGATTTTATAAAAATCTCCTGCAAAGATGGTACAATTATTGCATACGAAATACAGATGCAGAATAAAAGGAAGATGGAAGTGAAAGAGTTTTTGAGAGGAAATAAACTTTGTTTAGGCAGATCATTGCTTTAGGATCGATATATATTTCTCTACTAGTCTTAGGACTTGGTTTATCTTCTTACGCATATATAAAAGTTAAAAATATTTACAATAAATATATTGGAATACCTAACTTTAAAAATGTTACAGGAGTAAATGTTGCAAAAGCTTTACTAAATAGGTATGGAATATTTAATGTAAAAGTAGAGATAATTGGAGGAAATTTAACAGATAAATACGATGCAAAGCGCAATACTATTAAGCTTTCAGATTCCGTCTACAGCAATAGTTCCATTACAGCACTTGGAATTTCTGCCCACGAAGTAGGTCATGCAATACAGCATAAGGAAGAGTATCATTATTTTAAGCTCCGAAATATCATTGCATACTGTTCCAGCATCATTTCAAACTCTTCTCACGTGATCATCCTTTTAGGTTTAATTTTTAAAATCTTGATTTTAATTAAAATAGGGATAATAATGTTCTGCGTCATAGTGTTTATTAATTTATTTACCATATTTGTAGAATTAAATGCATCAGAGAGAGCAAGATTTTTAATAAAAGAAGTTTATTCACCAAATGAAGAAGAATTATATATGATAAATCAAGTGCTCTTTGCTGCAAGTTTGAATTATTTTGCAACCATGATAATTGGATTAGGATCGATACTGACCATAATTAAGCGGAGACTAAACAGCATAATGAGAGTATTAAAATGAAAATAAAATCTACACTTCGAGAAATTGCATTTAATGCATTGTGTAAAATAATATTGAATAAAGGCTATTCAAATTTAATTTTGAAGAATATGCTAAAAGATGAAGAGATTTCACAGCTTGATAAGAATCTCATTACAGAAATCACTTATGGTACTTTAAAGTATAAATATACAATTGATGTGATTTTAAAGGATTATATTAAATTCAATAAAGTCGATAAGAAGATACTCATAATTTTAGAGATGGCTATTTATCAACTAAAATATTTAGATAAGATTCCAGATTATGCGGTTTTAAACGAGAGCGTTGAGCTTTCAAAGAGTTTAAATAGCTCATTTGGGTCCTTTGTAAATGCTGTTTTAAGGAATTATTTGAGGAAAAAAGATGAGTTTAATATAGCTAGATTAAATGATATAGAAAAATTATGCTTTGAATATTCATTTCCTGAGAATTTAGTTAAAATCATAATGAAGCAATATGGTGAAAATGCTGCTTCAATTTTAAAATCACTAAATGAAATGCAATATACCACATTGAGGATAAATAATTTAAAGATAAATAGCGATGAATTTATTGAAAATTTAAAGCTTCAAGGAATAGATTTTCAGGTGTCTAAATTTTCAAATAAATTTGTTATAATTAAGCAAGGGTTAAACATAGAGAAGATGCAGATGTATTTAGATGGTACAGCATCGATTCAAAATGAAAGCTCAATGTTTCCTGTGAATTTATTAGACTTAAGAAAGCATGAACATATTTTGGATATTTGTGCTGCCCCTGGAGGCAAATCGTGCTATATAGCTGAAACTTTAGATGACGATGCATTTATAACTTCTTGCGATATACATGAACATAGGATAAAGCTCATAGAAAATAATTGTAAAAGATTAGGCATTAAATCCATTAGCACTAGAGCTTTAGATGGCACTATACTGGAAAGTTCGTTTTTAAATAAATTTGATAGGGTTATAGCAGATGTACCATGTTCAGGAATTGGAGTTATTAGAAAAAAACCAGAGATAAAATATAGCAAAATTGATTTTGATAAATTAATCCATACTCAAAAGAGAATACTAAAGAATGGTTCTCTTTACTTAAAAAATGGCGGAACCATCATATATTCCACATGCACTTTAAATAAAAGTGAAAACGAAGGAGTTATAGATTGGTTTCTAAAAAATAATAAAGGGTTTTCCCTTCAAAAAATAGATATGGGTGAGGATTCAAACTTTATATACGATGCAAAAGATAAAGGCGTTACGATTTTACCAAAAAATAATTTAGATGGTTTTTATATTTCAAAAATCAAAAAGAATGAGGTTTAAAGTGAACTTATTAGATTATACCTTAGATGAGCTTAAAGATTTATTTAAAAAAGAAGGCATTCCTCCTTATAGAGCAGACCAGGTTTTAAAAGGTGTATATTTAGGGCATAATATCCATGAAATATCTAATTTGCCTATTTCACTCAGGGAGCTTTTAAATAAAAAATTTGAACATATAATACCAGAAGTTATTGAAAGTTTAAAATCAAAGGATGATACTGAGAAATTTTTACTAAAGATTGAAGATGGTAATATAATTGAAACTGCCCTGATGAAATATTCTTATGGCAATACCATATGCATTTCCTCACAGATAGGATGCAGAATGGGATGCAAGTTTTGTGCATCTTGCATTAACGGGCTAATAAGAAATTTGACACCTGGTGAAATGATAGGTGAGATTTTATCTGTTAAGAATTACACTAAAGAAGATATCAAAAGGATAGTCATAATGGGCAGCGGTGAGCCTTTGGATAACTTTAGCAATGTTTTAAAGTTTTTGAATATAATAAATAGAGAATATTCTTTTAATATTTCACAAAGGAATATAACTTTGTCTACTTGTGGAATTGTTCCTAAAATATACGAACTTGCAGATGAAAATTTGAGCATAAATCTTGCTATTTCACTGCATGCAGCTAGCGATGAGATCAGGATTAAAATCATGAAAATTGCTTGCCTTTATAAGATAAATGATATTATAGATGCAGCTAAGTATTATTTTAATAAAACTAAAAGGAGAATAACCTTTGAATATGCTTTAATAAATTCTGTAAATGATTCAAAGGAAGATGCATATAAGCTTAGCAAGCTGTTAAAAGGTATAAACTGCCATGTTAATCTAATACCTGTAAACAAAGTGACCAATGTTAATTTTGAAAAACCGAGCAGGAACAGGATAGATGACTTTATGAATATTTTAATAAAAGAAAGAATAAATACAACAAAAAGGCGTGAACTTGGAGAAGATATAGACGCAAGTTGCGGTCAATTAAAGAATAGTTATTTTGCAAAATTTTAGGAGGAGTATTTGTGCAAGGATATATTACAGATAAGGGAAATGTAAGGTCTGTCAATGAAGATTTTATAGGGATTTTTGAATTTAATAAAATATCATTGTACATTGTTGCTGATGGAATGGGTGGACACAATGGCGGTGATGTTGCAAGCCATATGGCTGTTGAAATTTCCTCTAATTATATTAAGGAAAACCTAGATAAAAAAGGTCCGAGAGATCTAATAATAAATTCCTATAAAAAAGCCAATAGAAAAATTTTTGAAACAGGATATGAAAATTTGAGCTTAAGTGGCATGGGTACTACTATGACGATGGCGATAAAAAAAGATGGTAAACTCTATGTAGGCAACGTTGGAGATAGTAGATGCTATATTTTAGATGCAGAGGACAACTTTGTTAAAATAACTGTGGATCATTCCCTAGTGCAGGAACTTATTGAGAGTGGAAATATATCTGAAGAAGAATCGAGAAATCATCCAAATAAAAACATAGTTACAAGAGCTCTTGGGGGAAGTTTTGATGTAAAAGTCGATAGCTTTCAGCTGGATCTTTCATTTATTAAGAAAGTGCTCATCTGTTCAGATGGTTTAACGAATGAACTAACTGAGGATGAAATACAAAACGAGATTATTAATGTGGATGATGAACAGGAAGTATGTGATAATTTATTAGACTTATGTAAACAAAGAGCTGCAAAGGATAATATATCTATTATTGTTTTCAAAGGAGAGTGCATTTGATGATTGGTGCATTGCTAGGGAATAGATATGAGCTTCTTGAGAAAATAGGAGAAGGTGGCATGGCAGATGTCTACAAAGCAAAATGCCACATACTTAATAGATTTGTCGCAATAAAAATTTTAAAAAATGAATTTAATGAGGATAGTACTTTTATTGAAAAGTTCAGAAGAGAAGCTTTTTCAGCTGCTAGCCTTACACATCCTAATATAGTGCAAATATACGATGTTGGTCGTGACAATAACCTTAACTATATTGTATTTGAGTATATTGATGGATATACACTTAAATATTTGATTAGAAAATATGGTAAATTAGATAATCAAGCAATAGTGAATTATTCGATCCAAATCTGCAAAGCACTTATGTGTGCTCATAAAAATGGAATAATACATAGAGATATTAAGCCTCATAATATATTAGTGACTAACGAAGGAACGCTAAAAGTAACAGATTTTGGAATAGCAAAAGCATCCACTTCTTCTACTGTTACATCAGGGGAAAAGATATTAGGCACACCTTACTATATTTCACCTGAACAAGCAAGAGGCGATAGCGTTGATACAAGAACAGATCTTTATTCATTTGGAATTGTCATGTATGAAATGTGCACTGGAATTGTACCATTTGTAGGAGATAACCTTGTCACCGTAGTATTAAAGCATGTACAAGAGATGCCAAAACCACCTATTGAAATAAATCCTGATATAAACAATAGCTTAAATAGCATAGTGCTTAAACTTCTGCAAAAATCACCTGATGCAAGATATCAAGATGCCAGTGATGTTTTAACTGATTTGAGGAAGGTGCAAAATTTTCAAGCTGTTTTTTACAGTCCTGATGAGAGCAAGACATCCATAATAACTCAAACAAAGACCCTTGCTAGTGATGAGAATACTGGAGAAAATGAGATTACCAAAGAGCAATATTTAGAGAAAAATCACAGATGGAGAGCACCAGTAATATGGGCTATTCTTATAGTTGGTGCTATAACTATTGGAATTATATTGGGTAAGGTTTGGATTGGAGTTAATTCCAACGCTTCAAGTAATGAGAACACAACTAGTAATACCACGAATACAACTGCTCCTCAAATGGTTACAATACCAGAGGATATCATAGGTAAAACTTTAGCTCAGGCAAAGAGCATAACTGGTTTAACTTTTGAGGAAAGTGGAAATGAAGCTTCTGATAATATCCCAAAAGGAAATATCATTAGACTAAGTGAGGGGCATGCTATTGGAGATGAAGTATCAAAGGATGCGATAATTGGAGTCATAATCAGTTTGGGAGCACAGGTTCAAATACCTGATGTAAGCAATATGATCAGCAGTGCAGCTCAAAATTTGCTTATAGGTAAAGGGCTTACAATAAGCTCAACTAATCTTGAAAAAAATGATACAATACCAGCAAATTATGCTATAAGAACTGACCCAGAAGCAGGAAAGAGTGTGGATAAAGGAACGCCTGTTACACTTATAATTAGCGATGGACCTAGCAAGCAGATGGTGAAAATACCAAATTTAATTGGTACAAAAATCAATGATGCTGTGCAGCAATTAAAAAATATAGGACTAAATCCATTTCCAATACAAATAGCAGTAAAAGATCAAAGCCTGGACCAACAGGTTCAAAGCACAAATCCTGTACTTAATGATGAGGTAGAAGTTGGATCAAAAGTTGAGGTATATTTTTATCAATATGATTATCAAAATCAGACGAATACTACTGCGGTACCTAATACAACAAATGCAACTCAACCTCCTCCAAACACAACAGTTTCAAATACGACGAATGCTACTAATATAAATACCACAAACACAACGAATGCGAATACCACTGCAGCACCAAACACTACTAATGATACGCAAGTCCAAGATACGACAAATACAAGTGAACCTCAACCTCAAGATACTACTACTGCTAGTCCATAAAATTTATAAAGGCGATGGATAAATGGAAGGGATAATCATTAAAGGAATTGGTGGATTTTATTATGTTCTTTGCGATGAGAAAATATATGAATGCAAGGCAAGGGGTAAGTTCAGGCATGTAAAACTTACCCCTATGGTAGGCGATGAAGTCTCATTTGATTTAGAAGAAGATACCGGTCAGATCATAAATATACACGAAAGAAAAAATTTCTTAATTCGTCCACCTGTTGCAAATGTTACAAAGGCTTTTATAGTAACCTCCTTAATAAATCCAAATATAAATATAGATTTATTAAATAACTACATATTGATATGCAATCATTATGACATTGAACCTATTGTGTGCTTTAATAAGATGGACTTAATTGAGAATTCTGATGAATATGCCTTTATAGCCATCATGCTAAATAAATCGGATATAGGATATTTATTTATAGAGGCGAAAAATGATCATGGATTAGATCCTATGAAAAATATGTTAAAAGACAACCTTTCAATTTTATGTGGAGTATCAGGCACAGGGA
Source organism: Oscillospiraceae bacterium (assembly GCA_009785875.1). Classification (GTDB taxonomy): domain Bacteria; phylum Bacillota; class Clostridia; order Clostridiales; family Clostridiaceae; genus WQUF01. The sequence goes on from WQUF01000208.1 coordinate 12,243, forward strand.
AGTCTACCATATTCAATAAACTAACTGGAGATGACTTTATGGATGTGGGAGATTTGTCGGAAAAGATTACAAGAGGTAAAAATACAACAAGGCACTGTCAGCTCGCTTCTGCATATGATGGTTATATAGTAGACACACCTGGGTTTTCATCTCTATCCTTTGACCTTTCTAAAATGGAGATAAGAGATGCTTTCAAAGAATTTAAGAAGTATGAGAGGGATTGTAAATTTAGACAGTGCTTTCATTATAAAGAGCCAAGCTGTGCCGTTAAAAAAGCCGTTGAAGATGGAGAATTGTCAAAAGAAAGATATGATTTTTATGTAAATAAAATAGAAAATTCGAGGAGGAAATAAGATGAAGCTTTGTCCATCTATTTTAGCTTCTAATTTTTTAAACTTAGGAAAACAGATAGAAACTATTGAAAAATGTGGTATAGATCTTCTTCA
>WQUF01000209.1 GCA_009785875.1 Oscillospiraceae bacterium
GATACATCCTGGAATAGACCAAAATCTTATCCTGCCTGGGGAGATGTTGTTTTAGATTTTCATGGCACTAAAGATTCAATAAGAGTAGATGCTTTTTCTGAAAGAGGAATGCTATATCGAGACGAATTAGGTAAACCTATTCATTATAGCTTTGGATCAGATATGGATTTTGAGATGATAAAGGATTTTGTAGATGTAATAGAAAATGATAAGCCATCTCCTGTAACCGGAGAGGATGGGTTATATGCTTTAAAGATAGCTTTGATAGCTTATGATTTTAACGAAAAAGAAGCGATTAGATATTGAGTTAATTGGCTTAGAAGAACTTTATAAAGAATTATACTTTAATAAAATATGGAGCTATTGCATAATGAATAAACATGCTGACGCATGTTTATTCATTATGCACAATTAAATTGTATTTTATGATTCTTCAGTTTAGGCCTGTTTAAGTAAGTGCAAGTTATTTTCAATCAATGCTCGCCTCTCTGCAACGCAATCTACACTTCGGAAAGGGTCGGCAGGGGTATTGAATACGTAATCCAAGAGTTGCTGGATGGTGGTAGTAGCTACATGTAAGCGGGTGTCGCTGGATGCATAATAGATGAATACTTCTCCGCTGCCATTGATGATTGCTCCGTTGGAAAATACTACATTGGACACATCACCTACAAATTCATCACCACGAGGAGCTAAGATATATCCGCCTGGCTCGGCAATCACAATCCATGGCTCCTTTAGGTCTGTGGCAAAGGCGTACAATACATAGCGTAGACCTGCAGCTGTATTTCTAACACCGTGAGCAATATGCAGCCAACCTTTATCTGTCTTGATTGGCACCGCACCAGCACCATTTTTAGCCTCGGTAATAGTATGGTAACGTCGCTTGCTTATGATAAGTTCCTCGTCGATTATAGCATTTGTAATATCTGGAGTTAATCCGAAACCGATACCGCCACCCGAGCCGGTATCGATAAAGTCGTCCATTGGACGGGTATAAAACGCATATTGTCCTTTGACGAACTCAGGATGCAACACTACATTGCGCTGCTGAGGTGAACGCAAGGTTTTCAAATTTGGCAGACGATCCCAAGTCACTAAGTCCTTGGTTCGCACAATTCCTGCTTGTGCTACAGCTGCACTCAGGTCATTGGAGCTGTCGTCCTTGCTTTCTGAGCAGAACACACCGTAAATCCAACCATCTTCGTGATAAGTTAAGCGCATATCGTAGACATTGGTCTCATTCTTACATGTGTCAGGCAATACAACTGGATAATCCATGAATCGAAAGCCGTCTACGCCACTCTTGCTTTCTGCTACTGCAAAAAAAGACTTGCGGTCAACACCTTCTACCCTTGCTACTAAATGATATTCGCCGTTTAAATATATGCTACCTGAGTTAAATACAGCGTTGATACCCAGGCGTTCCATGAAAAACGGATTGGTTTCTGGGTTTAGATCGTAAATCCATTCTAGGGGAATATGGGCAGCCGTAAGCACAGGATTTTTATAGCGGCTATATATTCCATTATAAAAGTCTGTCTTTTGATTTTTTTCTGAAAGCAACGCTTGCTGTTTTTGCTTAAGTATATAATATTGTGGATGAATCATGATAACCTCCTTAATAACTCCAGACACATGCGACCATTGTGATATGGACATTTCCACGGTTCCACAATAGGCTTAGGTGGTTCGGGATGACCGCAATCGTCAACCAGCCAAAACCACTCGCTGCCACTGCGCTGGTCTATGATAAAGCTCTTGATGTACTCCCATACATCCTCTGCTGCTTCCTTGAACTCTACTTGCTCCGGGTGCTTTTGATACTCATTCCAAAAACCAATCACTGCCTCAGCCTCAACCCACCATATTCTCCTCTTGTCTTGAACACCGTTTTCACACTCGTTCCAAAGCGACCCCTTGTGAAAGGCACGCTCATATACACTGTGTGCAAGTATTGAGGTTATGTCTTGAACGCTGTTATCCTGAATAAGGTTTGAAGCCCAATCAAGCAGCCAGGAAGCCTCGATGTCATGACCATAGGACTCTAAATCGATGAGATTGTTTAATTCTGCATCAAAAAACACGTCGAGCCGCCTTTCTTTAGGATTGTAAACTCGTTCTGAAAACAGATGCAGAATTCGGCTAATAGCAGCCTTAAGCTCTGTGCTGGGTGCGACCTGATATAATCCTGCATAAGCTTCCAATGCATGCAGCAAAGTATTCATGGTTTTCGCAGCCATTATACCATTTTCAGACAGCTTCTCATTAGAGACTGGCTCAAACGCTATGTCATAGGCTTCACCATAGCCTGGATTATCTGCACATTTTTCCTCTATCAGTTGAAATAGCTCCTTTGCCTGCTTCAAAATACTTGTGTCGCCGGAAGCTTTGTAGTAAGAAGACAGCGCATATAAAGCAAAGGCTTGAACATAAGTGTGTTTGGTTGTATCCATGGGAGTACCGTGACTATCAACCATCCAATACACTCCACCGTTTTCATAATCCACAAAGTAGCGCACCATAAATTCATATGCATGCTTAGCATAGCTTAAAAGTTCTGGATCCTTTAATTCTAAAAAAGCATTTGAAAAAAACCAGAGAATACGGCTGTTTAAAATACAACCTTTTGGGGCAGAGTGATCGACAGTCAGGTTAAAGTCCACAAGACCGTAAAATCCGCCGAAGTCATCGTCTTTTAAACCTTTCCAAAATGGTATAATTCGCTTAGTCAGTTCAGTATAGAGTTCCTCTCGAAAAGACATAGGTATCGCTTCCTTAACTATGAATTTGATTCTAATAATTTATTTAGTGCTTTATCAAATGTAAATACTTTATTACCTTCTATTTTATTGTAAGCATATAAAAGACAATCTACAAAATCAATATTATTGTTTTTAAAAACAGTTAATGCACAATTTAAAAATTCTTTTGATTCTGCTTCAATTTCATCAATAGCAATAAATTTTAATAATATATCACAAATTTCAAGTTTTGTAACTTTATATACTTTTTGTAATACATAAACAACTTCCGCTAATACCTCATTTTTTATAACAATATTATATGTTCTTATCACGTTTTTTGACTTTTGTACCATCTCTTTATTATCGTTTAAAATTAATCTAAGGATTACATTAGCATCAACGATTAATGTGTTTTTCATAAACTGCCTCACTCCATGCTTCTTTTTCTAAAGGAATCAAATCGGGATTTGCATACGAACTTAAAGTTCCAATAATGCTTTCAAGAGAAACTGGTTTATTTAAAGTGTCACTAGTAGCACTCTTTTTATCAATAGGTAAAATAATTATTTCAACTTGGGTGTTTCTTAAACTTTCCGGAAGAGATATTTTATCGAGTAAATTACTATCTATTATTTGCCTTACAAATTCCATTATTAAAGCTCCTTTCTTTATAGCGGATGACAAGCCTCTCGTTTCTACTCCATTTAATAAAAAATTATTTTAACAGCTTTTTCATATTGTTCTTATTTTCTCGTTATATTTCAATAACAGTATATCATAAAAGTATATAGGAAGTCATGGAAAATGTTACTGGTTGCGAGTATAATAATATTAATGGAAGGTGATGATTTAAATGGAAATGCAAAATATAAATAAAGTGTATACTTATTCAGATTATTTGAATTTTCCTGAAAATGAAAGATGGGAAATAATAGATGGCGTAGCTTTCAGGATGGAAGCACCATCATGGGAACATCAATTTATATCGAGCGAACTTGTTACACTATTAAACATGCAGTTAAGAGGAACTCCATGCAGAGCAGTAGCAGCAGCATTCGATTTAAGGCTACCAAAAAAGAATGAAAAAGATGAAGATATTTCAACTGTGGTTCAACCAGATATTTTAGTCATTTGCGATAGAAAAGGCCTTAAAGGATCAGGATACGTAGGTGTACCAAATTTTATAATCGAGATACTTTCTCCATCTACTTTACGAATAGATAGGACTAAAAAATTAGATAAATATGAAAAATCGGGTGTCAAAGAATATTGGATCATCGATATTGAAAAAAAAGAGGTTATGGTGTTTATTCTGAATAATGGAATATATTCAAGACCTGAATGTTATTATGAAAATGATAAAATAAAGCTAAAAGCATTAGAAAATGTTGAGATAGATTTGGATGCTGTGTTTAGTTCTATTAAATAATCATATTGATGATTTATTTAAGTAATTGTCGTGACATGTCACGACAATTACTTAATATAAATTATATTCAATATCTGAAAACATTCCCCATATGTCATAGCCTTCGGTTCCGAGCCGATTTGAAATAAGATAGCTTCTTTCATTCAATCTTATTATTCTGCTATTTATCCCATCGAATTCAATTTCACTAAAGGAGCAGTTGTCGCACCAATTTAAATAATTAACGCATTCTCTTTTCTTATGGAGCAAGCAATTCACAATGACTCTTTTCGTTATGCCATGAGTAACGATAAGGACGTTTTCATCTGCCTTTATCGGGACTAAATATTCCTTAATAAACCTATTGCACCTTTCTTCGATACTATCGTAATTTTCACCACTGGGGAAATCAATATCCGCTAAAGCCTTATCCATATCTATATGAGGATATTGATCTGCTCTTTCCTGCCATGTAAGGCCTTCCAATGCACCAAGATCCATTTCTTTTAACAAATCACACTCTATGATAGAAGTCTGCCCACCACTTATTATATTAGCCGTTTGCTTAGCCCTTAGTAGTGGGCTACAAAAAACATGTTTAAAGGAATCAATCCCAATGCTCTTTTCAAAAAAAAGCTTTGCTGCAGTTGCTTGTTGTACTCCTTTCTCAGTAAGTGGCAAATCGGTTGTGGACATCATTCTACCTTGAGTATTGCTATAGCTTTCTGCATGTCTTATTATAAAAATACGCATTTCTTCACCTTCTATATATTATTGTAATGACGGGTACCTTTAAACACACGCTTAAACAGATATTTGACTTCTCCAAGATGTTCCAAAGTTAAGGATTCCAAATGTTCGTGATAAAGGCAAGCACGCTTTATATCATCATCGGAAGGCATACTATCTCCGAAGTGTGATCGCATAATGACATCAGCTATTTCTTTTAATGTGACATCATTGAACACTATAAACTGATCGACCCGCTTAGGAAAAGTCACAAGCGTCTCTCCTGGATCTACAATGAGGATGTGCA
>WQUF01000210.1 GCA_009785875.1 Oscillospiraceae bacterium
TTTAAGTTTTGATATCACTTAAAGTGTTGATTTCATCAGATTTTGTGAACATGATAAAACAAAATGTGTCAACTGATTTGATCATTTTTTGAAACACACCGACATAATTAGGATTAATAACCGACACTATATAAGTATTTGGTGTCGGTTTCTTTGTAATTAAACAATTTTTGTTTATAAGGGAGGCTTGAAATGGAAAATGAAATAAAAAATCTCATAGTATTATTTCCGGGTGCGAATTATTGTGTCTCATACCCATTGTTATATTACGCAGCTTTTAAATACGAAGTTAATGGATATGAGAGCATAAAATTAAATTATGAAATTTGTATAAAGGAAGATAGATCTTATGAAGAAAATATTGATATAATTAAGAAGTTTGTTTTAGAACAAGTTAATGAAATTGATTTTTCAATTTACAAAGATATCTTGTTTGTTTCTAAAAGTTTAGGAACTATAATTGCTGGCTGGCTTGCAGATATGTTAGCAATAAATATCAGACAAATATATCTAACCCCAGTCAAGGAAACTCTGCAATTTCTAAAAAGAGGGAAAAATATAATCATAGTTATAGCTGGGACAAAAGATAAATATTTGGAGCCTGATGTTTTAAAAGCACATTGTGAGCGAGAACAAATTAGGTTAGAACTAATTGAAGGCGTTGGGCATAGATTAGAGATATTCGGCGACATGAATGTTAACATTGATATTTTGAAACGGGTGGTTGAATTATATTGAATTTTATGAAAATATTGGAGGAATTAAGTATGTCAAATACTTACCATGTAGCTAAAAGTGGTTCTGATAAAAACAACGGCACTGAGTCTCAGCCTTTTCTCACTATCAATATGGCTGCGAGTAAGGCTGCTTCTGGAGATACAATCATCGTACATGAGGGTGAATATAGAGAATGGGTAAAACCTAAAGAATCTGGATTAAGCAATGCTCGCCGCATCACTTATGAAGCTTATGAAGGTGAAAAAGTTATAATTAAAGGTTCTGAGCGCATTCAATCTTGGGAAAAGCTCGAAGGAAGTGTATGGCGAGTGATGCTTCCAAATTCTTTCTTTGGAGTTTATAACCCATATCTTGAAACAGTAATCGGGGATTGGCTCATCAATCCTATAGGTCATTCTGCGCATCTGGGAGATGTGTACCTAGATGGGATGTCCTTTTACGAAGCTGAAAACTTAGAAGGTGTTCAAAATCCTAAAGTGAATACTAAAGTCCTGGATAATTGGACAAACGAAGTAGTTCCTGTAAAAAATCCAGATCAGATGCAGTATCGCTGGTTTGCACAGGTTGATGATAAAAATACAATAATATATGCCAACTTCCATGACGCAGACCCTAACATATCTATAGTCGAAATCAACGTGCGCAAATGCTGTTTTTACCCTGAACATGCAGGTGTTGATTATATAACCGTTCGTGGCTTTGAAATGGCACAAGCTGCAACACCTTGGTCGCCACCTACTGCTGATCAGCCTGGTCTTATCGGAGCGCACTGGAGCAAAGGCTGGATTATCGAAAACAATATTATACACGATTCTAAATGCAGTGGAATAAGCATTGGCAAAGAGGCATCCACAGGAAATAACTTTAGAACTTTCCGCAAAGACAAACCAGGATACCAATATCAATTAGAATCAGTATTTTCTGCACTTAAAGCAGGTTGGTCCAAGGAGAAAATCGGCTCACACATTATCCGCAACAACACCATTTACGACTGTGGGCAAAATGGCATTGTAGGCAATTTAGGATGCGTATTCAGCGAAATTTACAACAACCATATTTACAGTATCGCATTAAAAAGGGAATTTTACGGTCATGAGATTGCAGGCATAAAATTACACGCTGCAATAGATGTGCAAATTCATAATAATCATATCCATGACTGTTCCTTGGGTATATGGCTTGATTGGCAGGCTCAAGGCACTAGAGTTAGCAAAAATCTTTTTTATAACAACAATAGGGATTTTTTCATCGAAGTAAGCCACGGTCCAGCAATGGTCGATCATAATATTTTTGGCTCAAAATACTCTGTAGACAATCACGCACAGGGAACAGCTTTTATAAATAATATTTTTGCAGGTAAAATGATTTTGAGAAAAGTGCTTAACCGTGCTACACCCTACCATGCTATGCACAGCACAGATGTAACAGGGTATGCTATGGTGTATGGTGCCGATGACCGCTTGTATCAAAACATATTCATAGGTGGAAGGACACTTGATCTAGTAGGCACATCCATCTATGACGGCTGCACTGAGTCACTTGAAGAATACATCGAGGCTGTAGATGCCAGGGATCGTATTTTACCCAGCGATTTGGAAATTTTCCAGAAAGAAGAACAGCCAGCTTACATTAATGGAAACTGTTATTTTAATGGAGCAAGGGCTTTTTCAAAAGAAGGAAATAAACTCTACCAACCTGATTTTGACACGTGTTTTGCTGTTGATTTTAAAGAAAATGAAGTTTATTTAAACATCAAGCTTCCGGAAGATTTTAAGGATTTTATTTCAGAACCTTATGGAACTCATTCTATACCAAAGGTCCGTATTGTGGATGCTGATTATGATAACCCCGATGGCTCTATTTTAATACTGGATTCTGATTACTTAGGTGCTGACATTAGAGATAAATCAGTAGCAGGACCTATTGCTTGCTTAAAAAATGGGGAAAACAGGATAAAGGTATGGAGAAAATAAAAATGGAAGGCTATGAGTATTTAGGAAAAAACGGCGATTTTATTTTAAAAAATCCTGAAAAAACAAGTTATTTATATTTTCCGTTAGCAAATGAAAGCTCTGTTATGAGCAGTGTAACACCTAATCTATCAGGAGATTCCAAATTAAACCAAAACTCTTTCTTTATGCCTCCGGTGAGTGCTGAAAATCTTCACAACGATAAGAGCAGCAGAAATATATGGTGCAAAGTAGATGGAAATGGGCTGTGTTCTTTAACCGGGAAATCTTCCTTTCAACAGGCAGAGCTGTTTTCTTCTAAAAAGGAAGAGACAGAACTTGAAGCAGGACTTATGCATCATACAGTAAGGAGGAAAATTGCACAGTATGATTTACAGGCAGAAATCAGAAGCCTGGTACCTGCATCAGATGATTTGGTAGAATTATTACATGTGAAAGTAATAAACACCGGAAACCTGGAAAGATCTATAGAGCTTATCACTGTCATCCCTTTTTACGGAAGGTCTGCAGATAATATAAGGGATCATCGCCACGTGACTTCTTTGCTTAACAGAATTTATACAGAGGAATATGGCATCGTTGTAAATCCAACAATGTCCTTTGATGAACGAGGTCACCAGTTAAACAGTCAGATGTATGGCGTATATGGTCTTTTACAAGGAATGAAGCCAATTGGATATTATCCTTTAGTAGAAACATTTATAGGAGAAGGTGGAAGCCTCGAAAATCCTGGGGCATTACAGGATGAAAGCTTAAAACTAGAAAGTTCAGGGATGCAGTTTAATGGATATGAAGCATTGGGGGGTCTCTGCTTTGAAGAAAAAAAGGTAGGACCATCTGAATGCATTTCCTGCATTGTTGCTCTTGTTTATGGAAATGATCGAAAAACCATGAAGCTTGCTGCAGACAAGTATTTAAATGAAGATTCCTTTGAAAAAGCTTGGAAGGATACAAAGGAATATTGGCAGAATAAAGTAAATGTTTCCTATGAAACAGGTTCTCTGCGTTTTGATAATTGGATGATATGGGTAAGCTTTCAGCCAATCTTAAGGAAGATTTACGGCTGCTCATTTTTGCCACATCATGATTACGGAAAAGGGGGAAGAGGCTGGAGAGATCTGTGGCAGGACTGTTTAGCACTTATCATCATGAATCCCGATGGTGTAAGACAGATGCTGATAGATAATCTCGCTGGAGTTCGCATGGATGGAACCAATGCAACGATTATCGGCAAAAACCAAGGAGAATTCATCGCCGATAGAAATAATATTACTCGTGTGTGGATGGATCATGGAATCTGGCCGCTTCTGACCATTGATTTATATATTCACCAAACTGGGGACATACATATACTAATGGAGAAGAACTCTTACTTTAAGGATATGCAGGTTTCTCGTGGGGAAAAGAAGGATCTTCTGTGGAAGCCGGAAGATGGTGAAAGGCAGAAGGATATTCAGAAAAATGTATACACGGGAACGGTTCTGGAGCATATACTATTACAAAACATATCATCATTCTGGGATGTTGGTGAGCACAATCATATCCGCATCCGTGGTGCTGACTGGAATGACGCTTTGGATATGGCTGAGGAAAGAGGCGAAAGCGTGGCTTTTACTAATATGTATGCAAAGAATCTAGTTACAATGGCAGATTTACTTTCATGGCTTAAAGATACTGGAATCGCAGAAATAGAGCTTTCAGAAGAAATGGCTATTTTGCTTAATGATAATGCAGAACTTTATGACAATATTCTAGATAAGCAGAAAATCCTTCACGAGTATTGTAAGACTTGCGGTCATGAGATAAGCGGAAAGAAGATAAGCATTTCAACTCTCGAGCTGAGAGAAAATTTGCTGAAAAAGGCTGAATGGATAAAAAAGCACATCTGCGAGACTGAGTGGATACAAGATCAGGAGGACTGTGGTTTCTACAACGGCTATTATGACAACCATGGTAGAAAAGTAGAAGGAATTTATTCTGATAATGTAAGAATGATGCTTACAAGCCAGGTATTTTCCATTATGTCGGGCACTGCCACTATTGAACAGGTGGATCAGATTATTAACGCTTCTGACAAGTATTTGTATAAGGAATCCGTAGGTGGGTATCGTCTGAATACGGATTTTAAAGAGATAAAGATGGATATGGGGAGAATGTTTGGATTTGCTTATGGGCATAAGGAAAATGGTTCAGTATTTTCCCATATGGCAGTTATGTATGCAAACGCATTGTATTCTAGAAATAAAGCAGAAGCGGCATTTAAGGTCATCGATTCTCTGTTTAAGCATTGCGATGATTTTAAACAAAGTAAAATTTATCCTGGCATTCCAGAATATATCGATGTAAATGGACGTGGAATGTACCATTATCTAACCGGGTCTGCAAGCTGGCTCCTTCTGACTGTAATAACCAAAATGTTCGGAATTAGTAGCGAGAAAGGAAATCTGGTATTTTGTCCTCAGCTTCTTCTTCAGCAGT
>WQUF01000211.1 GCA_009785875.1 Oscillospiraceae bacterium
TTGCGAGCTTCATCCATGTTTTCACTGAAATACGAATCTCCACAGATGACAGTTGCAACTATTTCCGCTTTATCTTTTAGGAGTCCATTAAGTCCGGTGCCTGGTCCCAAAAAACCTGCACGAACCTCTGGCTTAAAATCAGCCTTTTCTTCTCCACCAATTCCTGCATAGAACTGGTTGATATAATGTACTACTTTATACAAGACGGATCCCCCTTTCCTTTCGTTTAATATTTAGAATACTCTTTTCTTACTCTAGAAACTTCTTCACAAATCGCATCAACATCGAGGACCATTTCCATCATGCCACATTGCTCGTCGAACACACTTGCATCACATTCAGATTTAATCTCTGGTTCCAGTATATGATAAACAGCAAGGCCAAGTTCCACACCAGCAAGAGGCCCTGCATATGTTGGATCTCCAGCTGTAACTGTTTCAGCAGAAAGTCCTGATGATTCTGCTTCTGCCCCACCGATGACAACTACTACATTTTCATTTCCAAATTTTTCAGCTAAATCTTTAACTCTTTGTTGGATCTCCAGATCCATAGCACCTGCGGCTGTTCAAACAAAGCATTCTGTTGAAGCAAAAGCTATCTCTGCTCCTGCTGATTTAACGCATTCTTCTATAGCTGGTCCTGGTATTCCATCCCTATCGCCAATTGCAATTACTTTTTTATCTTTTAACATTTTAATATCCTCCTTATAAAATGGTCCTAATACAATTAATTATATTTAATATGATTTTGCACTTAAATATCCAAATCCTACTTCGCTGGTTGCTCCAGTTATAACTTGAATTTCAACCTCGATGGTTCCATCTTCTCTCAAAGAGCCAACATGTCCTCCAGCGATCACATCACAAGCTTCAATATGTCCAATTATTTTTTCCATGGAAGGAAGTATGATTACTTCATTTGCATTTCCGCTTGATACAACAAACTTTCCATTAGGCGTCGAGTCTGCAAGCGATTGGGATCTACCATCCTGGCCTGCATATTCATCTGTAATGAGAACAGTTTCAACTCCTTTATCGTGTATCTTGTTGCAATTCATAGCTAAATCTGCATCTGGATTTCCAAACCCTTCTTCGGAAATTATAGCTGCATCTGCTCCTAAAAATTCAACTAATTTTGCTGTATAATCTGAGCTCCTTTTTTTATCGGCTAAGAACACATTTTCATTTGTAATTACACAACCTAAAAAGTTTATATCCTTCCCATCTCTTTCATACAGTTCTTCTATGATAGGGTGGTTTTGGTGTACATATGTTGGGTTTTTATCGCAGGCAGAAACGCAGTTGCCGCTGGTTATAGCTCCATCAAAAACCTCAGTAGGATATATAAAGGTTGGAATTATTTTCTTTGCGTCTACTCCATACACATAAGTATCGTGAAGAAGTCCTTGGCTTTGAAGCATATAAACATAAATTACCTTTGGAAGATTTGGATACTTTGCTATTTGTTTTAATAGTGGAAGGGTCTCATATGAAGTTATCTCATCAGGCTCCATGTTTTTGCTTAAATTTCCAAGGAAAATAGCCGCTTTATAGCCTACTAGTCTAACAGCTTCCTCATGATCGTGTTGAGGAATATCTTCATTAGGTTCACAGATCACCACCAAATTGCAAGTTGATGAAAAAGGCGTGTATTTTGCTCCTTCCCCTGACATGTCGATGATCCCTTCCTGGAATCCTACAATGCTACCAGTAGTAACAACTGCAATGCCTTTTAAAGCGTGAGTCCTTCCTTCGCCAACAGTATCCACCTCTGAAGTAAATCCAGGGAAAATACCGCCTTTCCCAGAGACTTTAACTCTTGGCTCTATAACGTCTTTAACTGGTATTATTCTCGAATTATCTCCTGGTCTTGCAATATCAAAATCGATGGATTTAATTCGTGCCTCATCAGAAACTGCATCTAAAAGCTCATCTTTATTCACATAAAGAATTGAATCTTTTATTCTTGAACGATCACTAAACTGAATATCTTTAATGAATATTCTTCCTATTTCTAGTTTCAAATTTTCCCCTCCTCATTATTTTTTTGAATTTATATAAGATGCAATAAATTCTTCAACATCCGTTAACGTTTTAATTTTATCAGGTGTTATAATGGAAACTCTCTCACCATTTGAATATATTATCATAGTCGGAAGTCCTAATACTTTTTGTGAAATAGCGAGCCTTCGTGCTTTTCCAATGTTTAGCGATGCAAATTTAATATTTTCATATTTATGCTCAAGCTCATGGACTCCAGGCATTAATTCTTTGCATATTTCACATTTATCACCCCAAAAATCAACGAAAACCGGCTTATCTTTATAGTTTATAACTTCATCTTGAAAATTTTCAGCGTTTAGTTCTACCATTTATTTCCCCTCCTATTCCAAGCTTTCAATATATTTCTCTGCTGTAGTAGCAGCAATTGCACCATCAGCCGCTGCTGTTATTACCTGCCTTAAGGATTTTACCCTAACATCTCCTGCTGCAAAAACACCAGGTATATTCGTTTTCATATCGTCGTCGGTTATGATATATTTATCTTCGCTTAAGTTGACTTTGCCTACAAAAAGTTCTGTTATCGGAATATATCCTACAAATACAAAACAGCCATCTACTTTTAACTCTGAAGTCTCTCCAGTCACTTTATTTTTAATAACCAGTCCTTCTAATATTTCATCTCCAAATGCTTTTTCCGGAATGCTGTTCCAGATGAATTTTATCTTAGGGTTGTTAAAAGCTCTTTCTTGCAAGGATTTAGCTGCCCTTAAAGCATCTCTCCTATGAATTACCGTAACTGATTCGCAAAATTTAGTTAAGTAAATAGCTTCTGAAATAGCTGAATCTCCACCACCTATAACTGCAACATCAAGATCAGTAAAAAAGTCCGCATCGCAAGTCGCACAGTAAGAAACACCCTTCCCTCTAAATTCAAGCTCGTTTTGAAAGCCGGATTGTCTTGGGTATGCTCCAGTCGCAATAATAATCGTTTTACCTTCATAGGTATTTTTATTGCAGACTGCTTTTTTGATATCCCCATCCAAACAAACTTCCACAACAGTCTCTTTGATGAATTCCACTCCAAATCCATCACATTGCTCTTTCATTCTAGCAATGATAGAGGAACCTGTCGAGTTTTTTTCACATCCCGGGTAATTTTCCACCTCATCAGTAGTAACAATTTGCCCGCCAAATTTACCTTGTTCTATAACTAAAGTGCTCATCCTGGATCTGGCTCCATATAGCCCTGCAGAAAGTCCAGCTGGTCCACCACCGATTATAATGGTATCGTAAATTTTGCCCATAATCTCCTCCTATTATTTTTTTATAGCATTTTCTATAATAGAAAAATCCACAACTTGAAAATCATTTAAAAGCTTTTCAGAAAACTTTTCTATAGATAAAGGCTTTATTTTTAAAAATTTTTCTGAAATGTCTATAGCTTTTTCGATGTACATAAGTGAATCCAAATCTAAAGTACTTTTAGGTTTTGTGCTTAAAACAACTGTCCTATAAGGAGTTTCATTTGGTTTAAGACTTGAAGCTAAAGGATGACACAGTAAACAATAGTTCATGCGGATCATATCTCTAGCTTCTTTATACACATCAATAGTATTTCCAATAATGAATTTATATACTAAATTCGTTAGAAAATCTCTGACCATAGGATTGTTGGTTATTAAAAATACATCTTCATACATCCATATTTCAAATCCTTTCAAAAAAAACAGAGGTAAAGCCCTTAACCTTGCCTCTGTCTATTCACCTGAGAGGTTTACTCCTTCGGTGCTTTAATGGTTTATCTATATATATAAACATATAAAGCTTTCCAGATATTTGTCCACTTTTGGTCCTTTTGCCTGAGAGATTCACATTGTACAGGTAAACAATATTTACTCCTTCGGCTACTATTTATTGATAGTATCTCCCAAAAATATCATCCAATATTAAATTATCTACATCTAATACTTTATTATTATATCACCTAAAATCAATATTTTAAAGCAATTAATTAAATTTTCATCAATGTTATTCAAATCTTTTGCGACTTTTATTAAATCATAAAACTTCTGCATTTTAGTAAAAAATTGAATAGAGTTCTAAAATTACAGAGCTAAAGTCAACATTTTTTATAAAAAATAACCATAAAAACTAGTATTTTGAATCAATTCACAAAAAATTAATATTTTTATTTATTCATTGAATTGTTAAATTTTTACTTCAATTTAGATATTTATTTAGTTAAAATAAATATCCTAAATATTATTGAATTTATTAAATATAAAAACTTAATAAATACAAAATCAGTAGAGATTTCAACTTTCTTGTATAATCATTTTCTTTGTATAAGCAATGAAGTAAATTTATAATTAAATTGAGACTTATATTTAAACAATAGGGAGGAACTTCATCATGTTTTTAAAATTTGCTAAGAAGTTTGTTACTGTGCTAATAGTAAGTATCATTGCACTTATGACTGTTGCATATGCAGAAGATCAAGTAGCTATTGAACCTATATCTGCACCAATAGATGCTAATGAAATTATGCCAGTATCTGTACCAGGGGTTAATAGTGCAATCATGCCTGTAGCTGCACCAGCAGTAGATACTAATGCGCCTCTTTGCAGTACTACTTGTAAAACTCAAGTAATGCTTGGTGTTCTTGTACTTACAAATATAAAATGCACAATACCTACTCATCCGGCAACTTGTGTATTAGTTCAAAAACCAACTACTCCAGTATGTACACCAAAACCAGTTACTACAACTTGTGTACCAGCTACAACCACAGCTCCTGCTGTTACAAATTGTGTTCCATGTGCTCCTGTTCCTACATGTGTAGCAAAACCAGTTTGTACTCCGGCTCCAACTCCAGCTCCTGTAAGTACAGCTCCAGCTAGCACAAATTGTGTTCCATGTGCCCCTGTTCCTACATGTGTAGCAAAACCAGTTTGTACTCCGGCTCCAACTCCAGATCCTGTAAGTACAGCTCCTGCTGTTACAAATTGTGTTCCATGTGCTCCTGTTCCTACATGTGTAGCAAAACCAGTTTGTACTCCAGCTTCAACTCCAGAACCTGTAAGTACAGTTCCTGCTGTTACAAATTGTGTTCCATGTGCTCCTGTTCCTACATGTGTAGCAAAACCAGTTTGTACTCCAGCTTCAACTCCAGAACCTGTAAGTACAGCTCCTGCTGTTACAAATTGTGTTCCATGTGCTCCTGTTCCTACATGTGTAGCAAAACCAGTTTGTACTCCAGCTTCAACTCCAGATCCTGTAAGTACAGCTCCTGCTGTTACAAATTGTGTTCCATGTACTCCTGTTCCTACATGTGTAGCAAAACCAGTTTGTACTCCGGCTCCAACTCCAGCTCCTGTAAGTACAGCTCCAGCTAGCACAAATTGTACTCCATGTGCTCCTGTTCCTACATGTGTTTCAAAACCAGTTACAACAACTTGTGCTCCTGCACCAGTATGTACATCTAAACCAGTTACAACAACTTGTACTCCTACACCAGTATGTACATCTAAACCAGTTACAACAACTTGTGCTCCTACACCAGTATGTGTACAAAAATCAATTAGCATCACTGTAACATATTCAAATTCAAAATGTACCAAATAAAAAAATAAAGATTAAATTTAAAAAAAGGGCTACTGTAGATTTGATACAGTAGCCTTAAATCGATAAAACCAAAGTTGCTGAAAATGCCTGCACACTAATATTTTATGAAATATGTATTTAAATTGTTACAAATTTTCTAAAAAAAAATATTAATTTATTTTAACAATTAATAGTAACACATTTTAGTCCCCCAACATAGACTATTATTGTACAGTTGAAATTATTCAACTGAATAAACTATATGGAGGTAAAGTGAGATGTGTTCTAGAAATTGTGAATGTTGCTGCCCAAACAGAGGATGTGAATGCAACTGTAAATGCAGATGCCATTGCAGATGTCACAGATGTTGCTGCAGACAAAACAGATGTAATTGTTGCAGATGTAACAGATGCGAATGCAACAGATGCAATTGTTGCAGATGCAATAATTGTAATTGCTGCAGATGCAACAGTTGTAGATGTAATAATGATTCATTTTCATGCATTTGGCCATTGTTATTCTTATTCGGTTGCGGATGCTAAAAAACTAAATAAATAAATTTTATCCCATTTGCGAAATGCAAATGGGATAATCTTTTAAATAAAAAATACTTGACTTATATCATTGAACGATATATAATAATTATATCGTTCAATGATATAAGAGGAGGTAATTCTATTGCCTAAACAAAACTATTACGAAATAGGACAACTCACTGATTTAGCTTATTTAATTTTGGTTACACTTATAAAACCAAGGCATGGTTATTCAATAATGAATGAAGTTACTTCTTTAACAGACGGGATAATAAATATTGGACCAGCTTCCCTCTATACGACTTTAAAAAGGCTTACAGAGATTGGACTGATTAAATTGATAGATGATTCTGAAAAGAAAAAGGTATACTTTATCACTGACAATGGTTTGCAGAGTCTCTTAGCTGATATCGAAAAGAGAAAACGCTTGGTGGCTTGTGGACTAAGAGCATTAAATGAATTTAAGGAGGGAAAATAAATGAATAAATATAAGTTTGGCTATGGATATGCTTTTCTTGAAAAAAAAGATATTGAGCTTTTCGAGAAAATGGCATTGAAAGGCTACATGCTAGTAGGAGCAAATGTATTTGGATTTTATAAATTCATTCCATCAAAACCAGAAGAAGTAAGCTTTTCTGTAGATTTTACAAATATAAATCGCAAAGACGATGAATTTGAATATTATATTGAAATTTTTAAGAGCAGTGGTTGGAATTATATTTTTAGCGCAAACAAGATACATTTTTTCAAAGCACCAAAAGGAACTACACCAATATATACTGATAAATCAAGTGAATCAGTTAAATACATGAATATGGTCAGGACTTTAATTTTATATACCGTAATTTCATTGATTGTTTTTATTACTTTTCGCATATTTACAAAGATAACAACTATTCGTGTATTTAAGATAGTATTCAGCGCAATAACAGGAATAGGTTTAGGATTAGCTATTGCAATGGTTATATGTATTATAATTAACTTTGTACATGCATTAAAACTAAAAAAAAGAAATTTTTGAAGATAGATGCATTATGGTTAAACATAGTTTTATCTGATAAATTTAGAAATGAGGTTTTAATATGTTTAATATAGAAGAAGGATTTGTTGAAAAGCAAATTAAAATGATCGCAAGGAGCATTTCATGCTTAGTACATGATAAGTCATTGCCATCAAATATCATAAATCAAACAGGCGAAATTACTGAAGAAAATTTTTTAGCATATAGACTTAATAAACTTGTTAAAAATGGTAATATCGATAAAGCTGAAGATTTATTGTTTACTGAAGTTGAAAATTATAGATCAGATGCCAATTTTAAAATAGCTCTTGAATTTTATGAAACATTAAATAAAATGGACGAATCTACTTTAAATAAATATGATTTTTCAAAAAAAGAAATAATTGATGGGTTGGACGAAATAAAAGCAATATATGGAAACTAAGGCTTTGATAAAACTTAATAATGCTTCTTGAACAGCATCAGAAGAAGCTTCTTCGTCTCTTCCATAGTGAATTAATTTTTTTATGAATTCATCTTTATGATCTTTAAAGCAAATCTCAAGAAGCATTTTTCTTCCCCTCTCATTGTCATATGATCTCTATATCCTTAAGACGTACAAGTCACCCAAAGTGTTTTAATTTTTTTAATTTTTTTTTACTTCAAGGTCTATGCATAAATCCACATTAATTACAAAAAATATATAAAATTCAAGTTTTAGGAGGCAAATCATGAAATTTTTAACTACTTTAGCTTTAATCATAAGCCTTATGATGAATTCTTCTTTCAATAATAGCATGTTGATCAGTAATTCCACAAAAATACCAGGAATACTGGAATCTCTTAAAAAAATGTTTAATCCTGATGATAATATAGATAATACTATCACAGTCCTGTCTGAAAACAAAACAAACAAAATAAAAATCGATAACCTTCTCATAACCACTATTGAGACGGAATCAGGCTCTAAAGACTCTTTAAAATATGAAATTTCAAAACCAGGTATCCTCGAGCTTATTTTTGAAAATCATATCCCAAGTAGCGATAACAAAACAATTAAAAGAACATTCATTTTTAGATCCATCGCTAAAGGAAAATGCACCATCACATTTACAAAATTAGAACAAAATAAGAACATCACATATAATGTATCAGTTAAATAATATATACTATATAGGCTATGTAGACACATGGCCTAAATTATATTATTCAATAGCTAAAAAATCCGTGCATTATAGAACTAAACAAAGTATAATAAATAAAAGGTGAATCTTTCAAAGGGAGTATAAAAATGCATAATTTGAAAATTATTTTTAAATATATGAAAAAATATAAATATAGATATATACTAGGTATCTTATTCTTAATAATGGTTGATATTCTAAGTGTCATACTTCCTTTAATATTAAGAGACATTACAAATTATTTTGTGACTAATAGCTATTCAACTAATATTATAATAAGATATATACTACAAATTGCATTGATAGGTGCTGGAATTTCTTTCGGCAGGCTGATGTGGAGATATTTAATAGTCGGTTCTTCTAAAAAAGTTGAATATGACTATAGAAACGATTTTTTCCTTCATTTAGAAAAGCTATCTTTAAATTTCTATAATGTAAACAGCACAGGAAATTTAATGGCACTTTCCACTAACGACCTTCCAATATTTATAAATGGTATTGGCTCAGGTCTTGTGCTCTTATTAGATACATTTATTTTAATCATTGCAACGGGATTTCAGATGTTTAGAATAAACACGGGCTTGACACTTTTATCACTATCCCCTCTTCCTTTAACTGCATTTATTTTGTTTAAAATCGGAATAAAAATGCAAAGAAGATATCTAAAAGTACAAAATGCATTTGGAAAATTATCAAATGTAATAGAAGAAAACCTCTCTGGTATAAGGATTATTCAATCGTACAACCAGGAGGAAAGTGAAATTGAAAAGCTGAATAAAATGAACGTAAGATACAAAGATTTAAATATAAGCTATGCAAGGCTTTTAAGCATTTTTAATCCTATTTTAGAAAATATAGGCACCATATGCTATGTCATATTTTTGGGCATCAGTGGTACATATGTTATAATTGGACAATTCAGTTTAGGAGATTTTATCGCATTTAATTCATATCTTTGGAGCATGATAACACCAATCCTAACAATCGGGATGGTTATAAATATAGTACAAAGGGCTATTGTGTCTTTTAACAGGCTTGAAGGTATTAAGCTAGAAAAACCTGATATATTTGATTCTAAAACAAAGGACATCGACTCATTAGATGGCTCATTGCAGATAAAAAATCTCACATTTACATATCCTAAAAACAAAGCACCTAGTTTAAAAAACATAAATATTAATTTGCCAAAGGGTAAAATATTAGGCATAGTAGGAAAGACTGGAAGTGGGAAATCTACATTGACTAATTTATTGATTAGATTATATAATGTTCCAGACAATAGAATAATCATAAACAATGTGGATATCAACCGCATACCACTGAATACACTTAGGACTAAAATTGGCGTGGTCTCTGATACCTTTTTATTTAGGGATACTGTAACCGAGAACATAAATTTTGCATATGATAATGTAGACATGGATAAAATCATAGAAGCTTCAAAGAATGCTGAAGTATATAAAAACATCATGGACTTCCCGGAAAAATTTGATACAATAATCGGCGAAAGGGCTGTGACTTTATCTGGAGGTCAAAAACAGAGGATTGCTATAGCAAGGGCTTTAATAAAGAATCCTGACATTTTAATATTAGACGATTGTCTTTCTGCTGTGGATTCCAAGACTGAAATCTCTATTTTAAACAATTTAAAGGCAATAATGAAAAATAAAACATCCATAATAATATCCCATAGGATATCTTCAGTGCAATATGCAAATGAGATAATAGTACTTGACAACGGGAAAATAGTAGAAAAAGGTACTCACGAAGATCTCATCGCAAAAAAAGGGTTTTATTATAATATATACATTAACCAACAGCTTAAAGAAAAATTATCTGTGGAGGCTTAATATGGAGGATAAAAAAAATTTTGATCTTCTCACAATGAAGAGGATTATGAGTTATGTTAAACCTCACCTTAAACTATTTATATTTGTTTTAATACTTGTGGTTATAATATCATTGTTTACAGCATTAAAGCCGAGCTTAATTCAAATTCTTATCGATAATGATTTTAATGGATATGAAACCCCTATCGTGCAGACTGATGAACTAAGCGGTGTTAGAGTTGGTGGAAAATTCTATAAGCAAGACCCAAATGCTGCAGGTGATATTTATTCTCTTTTATATATTGATAAAGTAGCTTATTTAGTTCAAGGGAAAGTTGATTATTCTAAAGCTTTCACTAAAGAAGATAAAAATATTAGAAATGGAGATGAATTATTTAATGTAGTTCAAATACCTACAAAAGATGAATTATATAGTTTAAGGCAAAACGATATAAAAGGTTTAATGAATTTGACCTTTATCATAGCTTTAATAACCATACTAACATTTATAATGGGATTCTTCAAAAGCTATTTATTAATGGTCATGGGGCAGAACATAGTCACTTCCATGCGACATAGCCTTTTAAGCCATGTTGAATACCTATCATTATCATTTTTTAATAAAAACCCTATTGGTAAAATAGTCACAAAGGTTACAAATGACCTTCAAAACTTAGTAGATTTATACTCTGGAGTTTTGATCTATATAATAAGTGATTTAGTTCTCTTAGCTGCAATTTTAATTTTCATGCTATTTCAAAATGTAAAATTAACCCTCATGACTATGGCATCTTTACCTTTATTATATATATTTGCTCTTATCTTTAAAAAATATGACTTAAGAGCTTATAGGAGAGTCAGAGAATCCCTGGCAAAAATTAATGGTTTTTTATCTGAACATATAGCTGGAATGAGGATAATTCAGATTTTTGCAAAGGAAGATAAGATTTTTGACAAATTTGAAAAGACAAATAGAGAATACAAGGAATCTAATATGTATCAAGTGTTCGTTTATTCTATATTCAGACCACTTATTGAAGTGGTAGTTTCACTTGTCATGGCTTTTATTATCTGGATTGGTGCTAACGATGTTATTTCCGGAAAGATAACATTTGGTATGCTATATGCTATAATAAACTATATTTTAATGTTCTTTGGTCCTATTTTAGATTTAACTGAGAAATTTGATATGCTTCAAAATGCTATAGCTTCAGCTGAAAGGATATTCGATCTTTCTGATACGAAATTAGAAATAGTCTCTCCAGATAATCCTGTTCATTTTGATGATTTTAAAGGAGAGATTGAATTTCAAAACGTTTGGTTTGCTTATGATGAGGAAAATTGGGTTTTAAAGGATATTTCTTTTAAAATAACACCCGGAGAAAGCGTTGCTTTTGTCGGAGCAACTGGTGCCGGTAAAACGTCAATAGTAAGTTTAATCACAAGGCTTTACGATATTCAAAGAGGACAAATACTCCTCGATGGGGTTAATATTAAACTATTAGATCTCAAGGATTTAAGGACAAAAGTCTCATCTGTGCTCCAAGATGTCTTTTTATTCAGCGGTGAGATAAGGGATAATATTTCTCTAAACAATAAGAATATCACAGATGAAGAGATAGTAAAGGCTTGCAAATTTGTAAATGCAGATAAATTTATTGAAAAACTTCCTTATAAGTATAACACCATAGTAAACGAAAGAGGGGCAATGTTTTCTCAAGGAGAAAGACAACTTTTATCCTTTGCTAGAGCAATAGTTTTAAAGACTCCTGTCTTGATATTGGATGAAGCTACTTCTAATATTGATACCCATACAGAAAGCCTCATTCAAGATGCTCTTTCAAAAATAACAAAAGGAAGAACTACAATAATTGTAGCTCACAGGTTGTCTACTATAAAGAATTCTGATAAAATAATAGTCATACATAAAGGTCAACTTATAGAATCTGGAAATCACGAAGAGCTACTAGAAAAAAAAGGTATTTATTACGATCTTTATAAATTACAATATGCGGCTAACAATAATTGAGGGATCAATATGGGAAGTTTTTTTAATGCGATTTTAATAATTATTTGCGGTTGGGCTTTTGCTGGTATACTTTTTTTATTTATTTATAGAAATCTCTTCTTTACCAGAAGGAAAAAAATATTAGATATATTAAAAAATGGACTTTTTTGTTATGGCCGAGTTTTGGAATTAATTCATGAAGGTTTTAAAACTTATATTAAGGTTAAACTATTAGATGTAGAAAATTCAAACTCGAGCATTGTTACAATCAGTCCATTTTATGCAAATTATAAGCGACCAAAGATAGGTGATTGTGCATTTGTCTATTATATGCATTCAGATTTAACCAAAGCAGTTCTTTATAGTTTCCTCTCTGGTGATAAGGATTATGAACTTCTCTTAAAACAAGCTGAGAATATTTTTTATTTGCAGGAAAAAGGATGCTCATAT
>WQUF01000212.1 GCA_009785875.1 Oscillospiraceae bacterium
ATAAAAAAATCGAAGGCATTTCAGATTTAAGAGATGAATCTAGTAGAGAAGGCATGCGAATTGTAGTCGAGATTAAGAAAGATTCTAATGCAAATGTAGTGTTAAATCAGCTATATAAACATACTAGAATTCAAGATACATTCGGGGTTATTATGCTTGCCCTTGTAGATAGAGAACCTAAAGTTTTAAATCTAAAAGAAATGCTAACCCATTATTTAAATTTTCAAGAAGAAATTGTAATACGTAGAACGAAATATGACCTTAATAAGGCTTTAGATAGAGTTCATATACTTGAAGGATTTAAAATCATTTTTGATCACTTAGATGAGGTTATAAGGTTAATAAGAGCATCAAAAAATGATAAGGAAGCCTTAGTTAATTTAATAAACACTTTTAGTTTATCTGAGAAACAAGCTCAAGCTGTGCTTGATATGAGGCTTAGGAGATTGACAAATCTTGAAATAAATAGAATAATTGAAGAATATGAAGATCTTTTAAAGCAAATTAATTATTTTAATTCACTTTTAGAAAATGAGAGCATGATTTTAAATATTATAAAAGATGAATTGATTGAAATAAGAAGAAAATATGCAGATGAGAGAAGAACTAAGATTGAAAGTTACTACGGTGAAATTGAAGCTCAAAATCTCATAGAAGAAAAAAATGTTGTGATTACGCTTACTGGTTCAGGTTATATAAAGAGCATATCTGAAGATGCATATACTTCTCAAAAGCGTGGAGGAAAAGGGATAATTGCCACAACGACAAAGGAAGATGATTTTGTCGATAGTTTGCTTGTAACATCTACTCATAATAATTTATTATTCTTATCTAATAAAGGAAAGGCATATAAATTAAAAGCTTATGAGATCCAAGAAGCTGGTAGAGTTGCAAAAGGTTCAAATATCATAAATATTCTTCCTCTTGAGAATGGTGAAAAGATTCAAGATATTATATCGATTAAAGACTTAAATGAAGATGGATATTTGCTTATGGCTACAAAGCAGGGTAAGATTAAAAAGACTGAACTTAAGAATTTTGCTAACATCAGAAAGAGTGGAATAATCGCCATTACGCTTGCAGACGGAGATGAGCTTTTAAAAGTTAAGAGAACTATGGGTGATGCTGAGATAGTTATTGTTACGGCTCTTGGGTATGCTATTAGATTTAGTGAAAAAGATGTAAGATCTATGGGAAGAAGTGCTGCTGGGATTAAGGCTATAACACTCCGAAAATCTGATGTGGCTGTTTCTATGGATATAATTGTATTAGATGAGGAACTTTTTGTAGTAAGTGAAAATGGTTATGGAAAAAGAACTCCTATAGAAGAATATACAATAACAAGAAGAGGAGCTAAGGGCATAAAAACTTATAAGATTTCTGAAAAGACAGGAAAAATTATCGGTGCAAGGATGGTAAGCAAAAATGATGAGATAATGCTTATGAATAGCTCTAACACTGCTATTAGGTTAAATGTATCAGATATATCTTCCATTGGAAGAAATGCTATAGGCGTGAAATTGATGAAACTTAAAGAAAATGATCCAATTGTTGCGCTCACAAAGATAAGCACAAAAGAGGAAAGCGATGAATAATATATAATAAATATACTTAAAACTTAGGTGTAAAAGCCTATTTTTTTTACAATCTATACCTATATTGGGGGTTTTTATGAAATTAAAAATAGCTGTATTATTTGGCGGACAATCTGTTGAGCATGAAGTCTCCAGGATGTCTGCGGCTTCAGTTTTAAATAATATTGATAAAGAAAAATATGATGTTTATAGGATTGGTATCACTAAAGATGGTCAGTGGATAGAATATAATGGTTCTGTAGATAATATTGAAAATGGAAGATGGGAACACGATGAATGTTATAAAGCTCCTGATGGGTATAAACTTATTTTTAATCATGAAGTAGACGTTGTTTTCCCAGTCTTACATGGCTTATATGGAGAAGATGGGACAATACAAGGTCTTTGCAAGCTTGCAAAAATACCTTGTGTTAGTTGCTCTGTTTTAAGCTCCGCATTGATTATGGACAAAGCTTTTACACGGTATATCGCTGATAAATTTTGTATAAAACAGGCTGAGTATATGGTAATCAATGAATATCAGTGGGAGATTTCAAAAAATACTCTAATTGATGAGATTGAGAAAAATTTAAACTATGATATATTTATTAAACCTTCAAACAGTGGGTCATCTATAGGTATTTCAAAAGCTCATAACAGGGAAGAATTATTGACAGGTATTGAGAATGCATTTAAATTTGACAGAAAGGTTATCCTAGAAAATGGATTAAATGCAATTGATGTTGAAGTAGCAGTTTTAGGAAATAATGAACCAAAAGCATCAATTCCAGGTCAAATCGTTCCAGCAAACGAATTTTATGATTATAATTCAAAATATGAAAATGAAAAATCCTTTACATTAATTCCTCCTGATCTTCCAAGTGAAATGATTGAAAAATTAAAGGAACTTGCAATTAATATATATAAAATATATGATTGTTCAGGAATGGCAAGAGTTGATTTCATGATAGATAAAGATACATCTCTTATTTATTTCAATGAACTAAACACTATTCCTGGCTTCACTAAAATAAGTTTATATCCAGTATTGTGGGAAAGATCAGGGAAACCTTATAATATATTGATCGATGATTTAGTAAATTTAGCAATTGAAAGAAATAATAGATAGGAGAAAAAAATGCCTAAAGCTTTAGCAATGATTTCAGGAGGTCTTGATAGTACATTAGCAGCAAAATTAATAAAAGATCAAGGGATAGATGTTATAGGAATTTGCTTTAAATCTTATTTTTTTAACGAAGATAGTGCAGTAAAGATGGCAAAGCAAATAAATATTCCTCTATTTGTAATTGATATATCAAAAGAACATTTTGAGATGATAAAAAATCCTAAATATGGGTATGGTAAAAACATGAATCCATGCATTGATTGTCATTCGATGATGTTTAGGATAGCAGGTGAATCTCTTTTAAAGCATAAAGCGGATTTTATAATTACAGGAGAAGTGCTCAATCAAAGACCTATGAGTCAAAATAAAAATGCATTAAATATAGTGAAAAAAGAAAGTTTAGTTGAAGATAAGATATTGCGTCCCCTTTCTGCAAAGAAATTAGAACCTACTAAAATGGAACTTTCTGGATTGGTAGATAGAGAAAAGTTACTGGATATCGATGGTAGAACGAGAAAAATTCAAATGGAGCTTGCTAAAAAGTGGAATATCATTGATTACCCTTCTCCAGCAGGAGGGTGCAAATTAACAGAACCAAATTTTGCAATTAGGTTAAAAGATTTACTCCTTAATAACAAAAAAATAGAAGAAAGAGATATTTTATTGTTAAAATATGGAAGGCATTTTAGAATTTCAAATGATTCAAAGATTATTTCAACTCGAACTGAGGAAGAATACCATGAAGTAATTAAATTATTAGAAGAAAAAGATTTGGTTTTTTTTGTAGAAGATTTTAAAGGTTCGACTATAATAATTATAGGTGATCCTTCTCTAGAAGATATCTTGATTGCGTCTAAAATATGTATTAGATATTCAAAGGCAGATAAGGATTCACTGGTTAATGTTAAATATGGATATTTTAATCAAGAACCAATTAAAAAAGTTCAAGCCACTTCTATTACAGATGATGAGATAAAAATGTATATCTTAAATTAGAAAGAAGGTATTAAATTGAAAAAGAATGCGTTAATATCTTTAATGAGCTTTCAAAATGATGATGATAAATTAGAAGTAGTTACTCCTGGAGATTTTTACAAAAAAGAAGGTCTATATATTGTAGAATATGATGAAACAAAGATATCAGGCATGGAAGGTACCAAAACTATTTTAAAGATTGGTGATGATAGTTTTACTCTTTTAAGAGAAGGTAATACCATGACAAATATGAATTTTCAAAACGGTAAAGAGAGCATTTCGATTTATGATACGCCTTATGGAGTTCTTCAAATAAAAATAAAAACTAAGGATTTGTCAGTTAATGTGGATGACCAGGGCGGGGAAGTATTGGTAAATTACAATATGGTTGTATCTGGGGCTAATCAGACTGATACAAAATTAAAAGTTAATATCAAAAAATTGCCGAATTAGGTATTATAAAAAGTGGTAATAATTAAAAGTATTTCCACTTTTTTTGATTATTCATTTTTAATGTGGCGATAATAAGTAACAGTGAATATTGAATAATGAACAATGTATCAATGAATAGTATATTTGGTTTATACTTTAGGTTTATTATAAAGGCAGGTAGGCTCTATGAACTATTTTGATGAAGGTACTTATAGAAATATTTTAAATCAATTGTGTAGCATGTCTGGAATTGATTCGGATAAGTTAAATGAAAAGTTGTCTGAAGATAAGGAATTTGCTTCTTTATTTTACGTTGTAATGAACAGGTATAATATCGATTATTGGAAAGTATTGGAAGGCTCAGATAACAAAAAGAGCTTTAAGAATTCTGAAGAGGTTTTAAAGAAGAATAGAAGAATAAGGGAATTATATGTGAATGCTATAAGGCAAATTGAAAAGATAAATATCAGTGAAAAATGATTAATTGTTGATAAAGACAAGGTTATATTAGCCTTGTCTCATATAGGTTTTGTTTTATGTTTTACTTGATTAATAAGAGCTTTTGTTTAATAGATCCTTAATCTGCTCAACTGTCATTTTATATACATTGGCAATCGTTTCAAGTGGTATGTTTAAATTTATCATATTTTTAATGGCATCTTTAATAGTTTTTATACGTTCATCATCTCTAACCCATTCTTCCCTTGCTCTCTGTTCAGCTTCAAACCTTTCTATTAAATCAATCAATTCTCTTTCCTCCTTCTCTAAATTTGCATAATCAACAATTTTAGCAGCTTGCTTAATATATTCTGGTACATTACTAGATAAAGCTTTATCTGTAAAATAGTCTTTCCAATAAACTTGATTGTCTGTAAAAAAATTACTCTTATTATACTCAAAATATGCCTCTTTAAATGCTATAGGATGACCTTCATTGTGGTATCTATCATGAGGTAGGCACAGTTGCGCCATACTGGCTTTCACCTGCGGTTTCATCCATGCCCCCTCCCGAACCGTACGGACATCTTTCGATG
>WQUF01000213.1 GCA_009785875.1 Oscillospiraceae bacterium
AAAGGTCCATATTGATTGAGATACTTTACTATTATTGATGATGTGGATAATGGATCTCCTCCATTTGTGTCGAAAGTCACATTAATAGTAGATGGAGGAATAGATGCTTTTACTTCTAGCTTTTGCGTATTTACTATAAATATTTCTATAAATATAAGAAGCAATAAAAAATTACCTATATTCTTCTTATGCTTTTTATCCATTAATCGCCCTCCTTCAACCATATTTTTATAAATAAATCCAAAACGATTAAAATATGTTCATCATTTTATAAAAAAATTAAAATATATAATAAAATTAATATTTGCATTTTCTTTTTTTTTATCCAACAGTAAAAAAATATAATTAAAATATTAAACTATAATAAAAAATCCCTCCACATTGGAAGGGTCATTCAATCAATGCAAGAGATCGAAATATACAGATGAATTATTTAAAAATATTAAAATTAAAATTGGAATAATCAGGACATAACAGTGAAATATTCTAAATTTATATTGCACTTTAAATAGCCTAAATATTGAAGCTTCAACCCAAATAAACATGACGATTCCTGAAAAATAAAAATAAGGTATCATCTCAGAAGTTACATAATATTTATACTTTAAGCTGACGATTAAGTAGTTCAAAATAAAGGCAAAGAAACTAACGCAAATGATTTCTATTAAGACTTGATAATTTATTACTCTCTTTATCTGCTTCATACTATACCACCTAAAATAAAATTGCCAATTAAAAATACATTTAAGAAACATATAATAAATGCTATTAAAATCATCTTCAATATAAATTTTTTTGAAAAGCTTCCTGACAATAAGATAACATTTTTAATATCGATCATTGGACCAAACACTAAAAACCCCATTATGGCACTCATAGGAAATATTGGTCCAAAGCTCCTTGCAATCATAGCATCAGATGATGAACAAAGTGAAAATAAAAATGCGAGCACCATCATGATTAAAAGTGAAACTGCTACCATAGAATTGCTATTAAAATATGATTTCTTAATGACTACCTGAAATATTGAAGAAGCAAATGCTCCTATTAATAAAAACTTACCTACACTAAAAAATTCCATTTGAGAATGGCGAAGGAAAAGTCCAATTTTACTTGTTATAGTATTTACACTTTCTGTTCCATCAAAGCAGCCACAATTGCATAATGTACTATCAAAACCTAGACTTAATGGCTTTTCTTTAGTAGGGAAAATATAAAATGCCAGTCCAATTAAAACTGATGTTATTATTCCAAGCCCTAAGCGTGTAAACACTATTAAAAGGTCTCCATTAAACGCATAATAAGTGGATAATATGACAACTGGATTGATTATTGGAGAAGCTGTCATAAATGTAATAGCTACATAAATTGGGATCCCCTTTTTTATGAGGCTTTTAAATATGGGAATAGCTGCGCAATCGCAAACCGGTAATAAAAATCCAAATATTATAGCATATAGTAAACCTGGGCCTAATTTCTTTGGAAACCTTTTTTCCATGGTTTCTTTGGAAATAAAAATCTGTATAAATGAAGAAATTAAAACTCCAATGAGCAAAAATGGAATGGATTCTAATAAAACGCTTAGAAACATTGTTAAAATTAAATTAATTGGTATGTTAATTTTGATTAAAAATGGTATAAATAAAATATAAGCAAGAATAAATAATAAAATCCCAAGTAAAAAGCGTTCTATTTGATTGTTTCCTCTATGAAAGATATGCTTATAAATATTTTTATCTTCTTCCATTTTAAATATTTTGCTGCTTGCGTTTATGCTATGTATCATCCGCTTAATTCTCTGAAAATCACTTCTTTTATCTGCATTCCTAATGACTAAGATATCGCAATTTGAAAGCTGTTCAGTTACTGCTCCCCCTATCTTTAAAATTAGATTTTCAAAGTTACGTGCAGAAGCTATATGTATTACTTTTTTTAAAAAACATGCTTTATATAATGATGGATTTAGAAACAATTCATAGAGCACTGAAAATTTAACGATACCGTTCCATTCAATCCATATTTCATTTGGCTTTATTTCTTTTAACTTCTCATAGATATAATATGCAATATCATTTCCTTCGCCTTCAAAATCCTTTTTTTTAATTTTCATTATACTGAGATTGATTTTAAAGCTAATTTCTTCCTCTCCAGATTCAAATTGAATGAGCAAAGTTCTTACAGCAGAGTCTTTTAAAATTTTATTTAGAAATGTAGTCTTGCCTTCCCCTAAAAAACCAGTGATAACATATACAGGTATTTTCATAGAATTTACACTCCCAAGAGAACTCTATGCAATTCTTCTCCTTTTAAATTTTTCCCAATAATGCAAATCATATCTCCTTTTGAATCGCAGCTAGTTATGCTCACCGATCCTTTTATATATTGTACATTTAAATAGCCATTAAGCCCTTTCACTATTCCCTTTAGCCGTACAACATCTCCGATATTATTATTCTCTAATTTTAGTATATTTTTTTTCAAATCATCAGGCAAAAATATTCTATTAGTCCTAATGGTCACGGTGTCAAAAACATCCTTTGCTTCATGAGAGTTATCATTGTTACAATGATGGTCATTTTCTACAGGTTTTATTTTATCCTTCCTGTTTAAATCTAAAATTTCTGCTGGTTTAATGGCATTCCAGGTTTTTGAGATGATTTTAGAATTTTTATTTACGCTTTTTATTAAAGATACTGCTTCATTTATTTTGTCTGGAAATTCATCAACGTGGCTGAGGATTACCGTATCAGCATGCTCAATTTGATCGATGAAAAATTCTCCAAAATTCTCCATATACATTTTACATCGTTTTACATCTACAACTGTAACTTTAGATTTTATCTTTACTAAATTTTTAATTCTACCATCATCAAAAGCTTTTAGTATATCTGAAAGTTTCCCCACCCCTGAAGGTTCTATTATGATTTTATTAGGGTTATATTCTTTAATTAGTTCAGCACACGCTTTCACAAAGTCTCCAGAAAGGCTGCAGCATATACATCCAGAGTTAATTTCCTTTACTTTTATCTTCGACGATTCTAGAAGAGCGGCATCTACGTTAATATCACCAAAATCATTTTCAATTAAGACGATTTTATTCGATTTAAAATGTTCACTTAAAAGTTTCTGAATCAATGTGGTCTTTCCGGAACCTAAAAAACCTGAAACAATATATATTTCTGTAAACACTATTTTTATATCCTCCTTGATATCTTTTGCTATTCAATTATATTTAGAAAATTATGAATTTATACTAAGTTTTGATAAATAGATTACTCAAACTTCGCACAAAAAAATGTACCTCTATATAATATAATGAACTATAATATTAATAAAGGAAAGCTTAAGGATGTGAAATAGTGGCAAAACAAATAGATTTAACAGGACAAAAATTTGAACAATTAACTGTTATCAAGCCAACTAGCAAACGCAAAAACAAATATACTGTTTGGGAATGTAGATGTGATTGCGGTAATATTATTGAAGTAGATACTCAAAGATTAAAAACGGGTTATGCAAAATCATGTGGATGCATAGTTGCTAAGCCAAGAAAAGATATAACTGGTCAAAAATTTGGGAGATTGACAGTCATTAGCCATGCAGCTGAACTACGAAATAATGAACATACTGTATGGATATGCAAATGTGATTGTGGAAATATAGTCAAAGTCAATATTAGCCAATTAACATCAGGAAATACAAAATCATTATTAAAAGGAATAAATAGTTATGCTAAAGGAAAAAGATATAGAAAAGGATATATATGAACAAGAAAAAATAATCGCCCTGTTACGCCACAGGGCTAATTCTGTATAAAATACCGTATTTGGCAACTGCATTTGCGTCTCTCTTGCCTTCTTTTAATATTTTATTATATTATTTCCATATAATCCCCAAATTCTATGTATTTCACTGGCACATTATCAGTCAAGTATACGCCATTTTCTGATAAATAAAATTTACATCCATCATTATGCATTGCCTTAGAATCAATAATCAATACAACTGGTTTTCCGTGACGACTCCCTACTTTAAATGCTGTTTTTTCGTCTAAAGATAGATGGACATAGTTTCTGTTTTGCTTTAATAAACCTAGTTTTTTGATGCTATTAATGAATCTACTAGCCGTTCCATGATATAAAGTATCTGGTGGAATTATCTCTTTAAGTTCTACATCAACATCTATTGAATGCCCTTGGTTTGCTCTGATCTTTGTTTTATCTTCATTGAAGCTGTATCTCTTTTTATCGTTTGTATCCACGATGTTCTCTAATATTTTCATGTTTATTTTATATCTTGATTTTTTCATGGCTTCCAATAATTCAGATACATCAGCATAACCTTTCTCATCTAATTTTATACCAATAGATTCAGGGTTGTGCCTCAATAAATAACTTAGCGTTTTACCAAGCTTAATATTTTCATCTATAAATATCATTCCTTCCTAAATATAAAATACCATACATATCAGCCACATCCTCTACTATTCATTATTACCATTATTCAATATTCATTATTCACTGCTACTTACCCCCCAAGATATGCCTTTTTCACATCATCATTATCCAAAAGCTCCTCAGCCTTACCTTCAAGTATTAAGCTCCCATGCTCTAAAATATAGCCTCGTTTAGCTATTGACAGCGCAAGGTTTGCATTTTGTTCAACGAGCAAAATAGTAGTCTTTCTGAGGTTAATCTTTTGAATGAGCTTAAAGACCTCCTCCACAAGTACTGGAGACAATCCCATAGATGGTTCATCTAAAAGAAGAAGCTTTGGTCTGTTCATAAGAGATCTCGCCATAGCAAGCATCTGCTGTTCCCCTCCTGAAAGCGTCCCTGCCATCTGATTTTTCCTGGATTTAAGTATAGGAAACGTCTCGTATATCTCTTCAATATCTTTTTTTACTTCCGGCTTATCTTTCCTTAAAAAGCTTCCCATCTGCAAATTCTCATAGACGGACATATCGAGGAAAAGCCTTCTGCCTTCTGGAACCTGGCTTATCCCTAAGCTTACAATATTAACAGGCGAAGCATTTGTAATATCCTTACCTAAAAATGTTATAGATCCGGATTCGATAGGTTGAATCCCTGAAATAGCTCTTAAAGTAGTGCTCTTGCCTGCGCCATTGGAACCTA
>WQUF01000214.1 GCA_009785875.1 Oscillospiraceae bacterium
AAAAGGAAGAAAATTCTAAAGAGATTTCAATGGAAGTAAAGACTATAGAAAGCTGTGGCATTTATTCTTTGATTGAAATCAAGCTAATTACAGGTAGGAGCCACCAAATAAGAGCTCATTTAAATAAACTCGGCAATAATATAGTCGGGGATACTAAATATGGGGATAAAAAAGTAAATGATTTTTTTATGAAAAAATATGGATTAAAATATCAGTATCTTTATGCTTATAAATATGTTCTTAAAGATCCAAGGAATGAACTGTCTTATTTAAAAAATAAAATTATAACAGCAGGGCTTCCACCAATTTTTAAAAAAATTAAAGCTGATGTATTTAAATTTTGAGGTGCTTAAATGGAAAAGCAATCTATGACAAAAGGTTTTGCTATATTGTCTATATCTGTACTATTTTCGAAAGTATTATCCATCGCTTATAATCCTATTTTAAATCATATAATAGGTGAAGCTGCAATGGGTGTATATTATGCGACTTATCAAGTTTTTGCTTTTGTTTTTATAGTAGTCAGTGCAGGAATACCTGTTGCAATTTCTAAAATGGTAGCTCAATTCAATGCTACAAATTCTGCAAGAGAAGTTAGAAGCACATTTAAGATTGCAAGAAACTTTATGCTAATAATTTCTGTTTTCTTAACTTTATTGCTCATCATATTTTGTCATCAAATTGCTGGGTTTATGGGATTTAAAGATGCTGCCATTCCTATCGCAATAATAGCTCCTTGTATATTTTTCGCATCCCTCAGCTATGCTTATAGAGCATATTTTCAAGGTATGAACAACATGGTTCCAACAGCGATTTCCGGCTTTTTAGAGCAATTATTAAATGTAACATTGTCGCTTTTTGCTGCTTTTATTTTAATCAGATTTGGACTCATCTGGGGTGTGGTTGGAGGTACAGTAGGTACAACTATCGGTGCGATTTTTTCGCTTCTTTATTTGATTTATAAAAAGAAAACCTTAAAGAATAATTCAAATATAAAAAAAGAAGCAGTTAGAGTGAGACAACAGAAGATCAAATATCGCAGAATATTTTCAAGGATAATAAGAATTGCAGTGCCTCTGATAATTTGCATGGGTATAACAAATTTTGGAGACTTTATCTTGGATAGTCATAATATATCAGGAAGGCTTTTGGAATCTGGGTTTAAAGATCAAGAAATACAAACCTTCTATGGTAATTATGGTAAAACCAATCAGTTTATAAATGTTCCTGTAGCACTTATCACAAACTTAAATTACTCTGCACTTCCAGCTTTTAGTGCTTCCTTTGCTTTAAAAAAGTATAAAGAAGCAAATGAGAAAATAAAATATACATATAAACTTTCTTTTTTAGTAGTAATACCATTTGCAATTGCTTTTTCAGTTTTAGCAAAGCCAATATTTGAATTTATGAATTATGATATGTATATGCTTCTCACGTTTGGAGCATATAACTTAATTTTTATGGCACTAATACAGCTTCAAATAGCGATACTTCAAAGCATAGGAAAATTGTATCAGCTCACTGCATTTGCAATAGCTGGATTTGTATCTAAATATATCATAAGTTTTATATTGGTAGGGAATAGTTCTTTAAATATATATGGGGCACTAATAGGTTTGGCAGTAGGTAATATCATCGTCTTTTCATTAAATCAGACATATTTAAGAAAGACTTTAAAAATGAAGTTTTCCTTATTAGCTTTAGCTATAAAGCCATTGATATCCAGTTTACTTATGGGAATCGTAGCATTTTTAACAAATATGCTGCTCCGTGAAATTTTAGCTGAAATTGGAGCTGGAAATTTCGTAAGCAATGCAATTTCTTTAATTATGACCACAGTTATATCAATAACTATATATGTAGCAATGATGTATGTAATCGGTGGATTTGAGAAAGATGATTTAGATCTACTTCCTAGAAGATTAGTGAGCAAGATACCCAATAAGATATTAAATAGGATAAAAGCAGAAGCATAAAGGGCTAAAGTGATTATTTTACTATAGTCCTTTTTTATAAGCTTCTTTTGCTAATTTTTTATTTGACTTTAAATCAGCTTGAAGAAGAGCACGTTGCAAAGCTTTTTCTTTATCTTTCGGTACATATACAGGCTTATCGGTAAATGGATCAAGACCAGTATAGTACATGCATGTAGCTAAGCTTCCTGGAGTTGGATAAAAATCTTGAACCTGCTCTGGAGTGTAATTCAAGGTTTTAATGAATTCTGCAAGCTCTTTAGCATCGTTTAAAGTGGATCCAGGGTGGCTTGACATTAAGTATGGTACTAAATATTGCTTTTTATTTAGACTTTT
This sequence comes from Oscillospiraceae bacterium, assembly GCA_009785875.1. GTDB lineage: Bacteria > Bacillota > Clostridia > Clostridiales > Clostridiaceae > WQUF01. The sequence goes on from WQUF01000214.1 coordinate 2,310, forward strand.
ATTTATTTCATGGTATTTCTTTGTAAATTTATCGTACACTTCTTTTCCTGGCTTTCCCATGACCTTAAGCACATTTTTAGAAATATGCTCAGGAGCTACTTTTAATTGACCACTGATGTGATGCTCACAGAGATCTTTAAAAAAAGCATCATTTTTATCGTAAATTAAATAATCGTACCTTATTCCAGATCTTATAAAGACTTTTTTAACTCTTGGAAGTTTTCTCATCTTTCTTAAGATATTTAAGTAATCCATGTGATCTACGATTAAATTTTTACAAGGTACAGGATTTAAGCAATTTTTATCCTTGCACATACCATGAACCTCTTGAAATTTGCAGGATTTATTTCTAAAATTTGCTGTAGGACCTCCAACATCGTGGATATAACCCTTAAAATCATCTAATTTTGTAAGGAGTATAGCTTCATCTAAAAGAGATCTCTCGCTCCTATTTTGAATAACCCTTCCTTGATGAAAAGTTATAGCGCAAAATGCACAGGATCCAAAGCACCCTCTGTGGTCAAGGATTGAAAATTTTACTTCTTTTATAGCAGGAACTCCAGATAAAGGCTCGTAAATTGGATGATAATCTCTCATAAATGGTATCTCATATATTTTATCCATTTCCTCTTGAGAAAGTGAACCTTGAGGAGGATTTTGCACTATAAATTTATCTCCATGTTTCTGCAAAATTCCCTTTCCGTTTACAGGATCCTGTTCCCTATATTGAAGCATAAAGGATTTTGCATAAGCTTTTTTATCTTTAACACATTCTTCATAGGATGGGATTTTTATAAAGTCTTTTACCTCATAAGAAGATAAACAGACAGTTCCCTTTATAGAATGGATGGACTTAATATCTATACCTTGCTTTAATAAATTTGCAATTTCAATTATAGCCTTTTCACCCATTCCATATACAAGCAGATCAGCTTTTGAGTCTAAAAGAATGCTCCTCCTGATCTTATCCTCCCAATAATCATAATGGGCAAAGCGTCTAAGGCTTGCTTCGATGCCACCTATGATTATAGGAACATTTTTAAAATTCTCTCTTATTTTATTGCAGTATACTATTACAGCTCTATCTGGTCTTGAATTTGAAGAGTTAACAGGGGAATACACATCTTCCTTTCTTCTCTTTTTCGATACATAATAATTATTTACCATAGAATCGATATTTCCAGAAGACACTAAAAAGGAAAGCTTCGGCCTGCCTAATTTTATAAAATTTAAATTTGAATTCCAATTTGGCTGAGCTATTATCCCTACAGTAAAACCACGAGATTCTAAAACCCTTCCAATTAACGATGTGCCAAAGGAAGGATGATCCACATAAGCATCTCCTGTAACGATGATAAAATCTAATTGATCTATCTTTAGCTTTTTTAAATCCTCTTGTGAAATAGGTAAAAAGTTCTTAGCAAGTTTCATCGATTTAGTCCTTTAAAATATACTCTAATTTGATACAATTTCTACTCCTTTTTCTTGCAATTCGTCTAAATTTGACACATTCAATATGACTGATTTAGTCCCATTTGTTGTAATTGGCTCAATAAACCCGTAAACTTTGATCCAATTACCAGCACTTGGGAAATCACCATTATAATTAATTTCAAATCCAACAGATGCCAAAGTTCCTGAACTGTTTTGTGGCACATAATGTCTTGTTACATAATGATGTACTGTGCCACTTATGGTAGCTTCATTGTACATACCTTGTACCACAATTAATTTATCTTTATAATTGTCTGGATTTTTATATATATCATTGCATTGAGTAATAAAAGTATTGTCCTGTATTTGGATGGATTCAGCACTTTTAACAGTCTTATTTCCATTTGAATTTTGTTTTTTAGAACATCCAGGCATTAAAATAACAACAAAACACAAAAGAATAGCCAGTACCTTTTTCATTTTTAGACCCCTTTACTATATAATGGTTTGATTTAAATATTTTACATAAAAATGGTTTATTTTGCTTTTTATATCTTAAAATAATAACAAATTTATTATAAATGATAAATAAATATAAGTCAATGAATACTAGAGTAAAAAAAAATATGAAAATTAGTATAAATATGTAATGAATTAACATAATTTAAGCATTAAAAAAAGTGCATTAGGAACCACTATATAGAAATGAGAGGTCCTTTGGCAAAGGTAGTATTTTTTAATAATAGTACAGCTATTATTATAGCAGAAATTTTTATTTATATAAAGTGATTTATAAAAAATTTATCAATTTATCAATGCTTAACAATTTTTCTATTCATTTTTTGAAGAAATTACAACATAAATTAAAAATATAAGAGCAATCAAGCTTAAGATTATGCATATAAATAGCATAGACTTAAGTGAATAGTAATTGATTATTAATCCTCCGAATAGGTTCCCTAAAACTCCACTAAGGCCGATGCCAAAAGATTCTACAAAGCTTTGAGCTGTTGCCTTTAATTCTTTTGGGGAGTGTTTATCTACGTAATGCCTCATATTTGGGAAATAAATAGCATAGGTTATAGATTGAAATATATAAATTAATATCAAACTCGTAATATTTGGAGCTAAGTAAATTAAAATCATCCTTATGAGGTAGTTAAAAGAAGCGAACAGCATTAAATATTTTGATTTAAATTTTCTTATTAAAACTGGGAAGAGCATCAAAGCAGGTATTTCTACGATTGCTTGAACAAAATAAACTATTCCTTGATCTTTCGTGCCTCCTCCTAAATATTTAACTATATAAAATAGATAAGTGTTTATAGCATTAGATGGTAAAAATATTAAGAATGTTACAAT
>WQUF01000215.1 GCA_009785875.1 Oscillospiraceae bacterium
AAATTATGATCACCAAAATTGTGAATAACCATATTACTCGTTTATAAGAAAAAGTTCTAAGTAAAGTCAAAGATAGGCTTTACTTAAACTTTACTCAAATAAGCCACACAGGTACATACCAATTCTTTCTATCTATGGGCAATAAATCGCTAGTCAAACACACGACACTCCCCTCCCCCACTGGTTTGCCTATCTTATCTAATACGCCAAAATGCTTAATTGCATCTTTTCCAGGATTAGCAGACTTTTTAATCTCAATGGGATAGAGCGTATTATTTTGCTCAATTATCAAATCAATTTCCTTGTTATCTGAATCTCTGTAATAAAAAATAGGAGGTCTTTTACCAGCATTATAATAGCTTTTAATGATCTCACTTACCACATACGTTTCAAAAAATGCTTCTGACATAGCTGATACTTCAAGTGTTTCAGCACTATCCCATCTAGTTAAATATGCACACAAGCCTGTATCTAAAAAATACATATTAGGAGCTTTAATGATTCTCTTAAGAACATTATTAAAATATGGCTCTACTAGATAAATGATACCAGATGATACTAATATAGACAACCACTGTTTTGCTGTAGGCACAGTGATTCCAATATCTTTTGATAAATCTGTATAATTAACCATTTGACTTGTCCTAGCAGCACAAGCTGACATAAATTGAAAAAATGCAAGTTCATCCCCTACTTGTGTCAAATCCTTTATATCACGCTGAAGATACGTATTAACATATCCATCATAGTACATTTCTCTATTAAAAGCCCCACTATAGGCTACAGGCATGGAACCATTAAATATTCTCTTGTATACTGTCTTTAAATCTTGTTTAGAAAAATAATTCATACGTTCCATTAGCTTAGCAGAATCTGTAACAAATGGTGTATTATCTACAGATTCTATTTCACAATTACTTAATCCTTGCATTCTGATGATAGCAATACGTCCAGCAAGACTTTCATTTACGTTCTTCATTGTATGAAATATTTGTGATCCAGTAAGCCAAAAATCACCCTTCTGCTTATGCGTATCCACATAAATTTTTATAAATGATAACAATTCAGGCGCATACTGAATTTCATCGATGATTACAGGAGGCTTAAACCTTTGCAAAAACAGTTCCGGATCAGTCTTTGCCATTTCCCTATTAATAGGAGAATCAAGTGATACATATCTTCTGTCATTTTCAGAAAGTTTCTCTAGCATAGTTGTTTTGCCAACTTGCCTTGGACCTGTAATCAAGACAGCAGGAAAAAGATTACTTGCTTCTTGTATCACTGTTTCCAATGAACGTTTGATGTACATTAAAATCACCTACCTCTCTGGATTAATTTAATAAAGAAAAATGCTACTGTTTTATGCAGTAGCATTTCTAGTATATTCTATTTCATACCACAACTTCCACAACACATACCAGCATTTTGACAATTGCCATTAGAACAAGCACCCATTCCACTACAATTACCATTTTTTGAACAGTTTTGATTCATTGGGCACTGAACTACCGTTGAATTAGCATTCGCATTTGGAGCCGATGAATTATTTTGTGCTGCAATAGCTATTGTAATTGAAAGAGCTACCATAATTATAAGCATGATACAAGCTAAAATGATTTTTTTAATTTTATTCATATTTACTCCTCCTACTTTTATTATCTCTCATTTACTCTGAAAAAGCAAGTTATATTTAGATCGATAATGCTTAGTTTCATTGACATGAAGATAAAGAAAGAATAAAATAGTTTTAGGACTAAGTCCTAGAAATGGAGGCATTTATATGAAGAACAAACGAAAATTTTACAGATGCAATCACTGCGGAAACCTTGTGAGTTTTATAGAGAATTCTGGTGTAAGCATAATTTGCTGTGGCGAACCGATGACCGAACTCATACCTAATACTACAGATGCAGCGCAGGAAAAGCATGTACCTGTTGCAACTAAAAATGATGGAAAATTGAATGTGAAAGTGGGTTCTGTTCCACATCCTATGACAAAAGAACATCATATTGGCTGGATCGCTGTGGCAGAAGAAAACAGGACGACTCGCATTACGTTACCAGTAAATGGTGCGCCAGAAGCAGAATTCTGTGTTGGTGATGGGGCTATCACAGTGTATGCATATTGCAATCTACACGGTTTATGGGTCACAGAGCTGTAATTTTTTAATTTATGAAATAGCAGGTGTAACCTGCTATTTTTATTTTATTTATAATAAATTTATAGACTTGGTGGAAAAACCGGCAAACAGTACTTTTCTATCGTCAAAGCTGCATTAAAAAGCCTAAATTCATCTGCTCCGTATAGAATTATACCACGAGGAGTATTATCATCAGCCATGCATAGTTTTAAAGCAACAGACGGTAACCCTGTAAAATGCATTATATCTGTTGGTCCTGTCATTACACATGCATCATATTCTCGTAAGTCTTTGAGCATTTGTTCACTATGCTTTTCACGTTCAGACAAAGCTTCAAGGTACAATTTATCATCAAGATTTCCAGATGCTTCATCTAAAGCAGACCTGAGCAACAAAATACCATATTTCATCATTCGCTCAGGATCATTTTCATAGAACTTAACTATATTATCAAGTGTTTTTAAACGAGCATTTGAATGAGAAAGATATTCCTCAAGATCATGCTTAAATTCATATTTCATGATATTTTCCATATGTGGTGATTTTTGATGGTAAACATCTGTAAATTCTACACCATCAGTACGAAGCGCATCAAACAGAGTATCATACCTCTCAAGCTGCTCCTTTGAAACTTGATCTTTGTCAAAAGTATTTATGCCAATTTTAAGTTCCCTTGGATTTATTTCAGTGAAGGTAGGCAACTTTTCACATTTCATTCCAGAATAAACTAAAATTGCATCTGAAAGACGACCAGCAAAAGGTCCTGCACTATCCAGTGTGTGTGATATCGGTATGATACCCAATGAAGATAATGATCCATGCGATGGTTTTAAACCAACAACTCCATTTTCTGTTGCGCATCCAACGATTGAAAATGATGTATCTGTTCCAATAGATGCAGCGCAAAACCCAGCTGACATAGCTACTGCAGAACCAGTGCTAGAACCACTTGGATCTTTATTCTCATCGTATGCATTTTTTACTTGTCCACCTTTTGAACTATAGCCATTTGGCATATCTTCAGTTGTATAATTTGCAAATTCCGTCATATTGGTCTTGCCAAGGATAACTGCGCCACTTTGCCTTAGATTTGAAATAATTGGTGCATCTTTTTCGACTAAATTATCAGCTAAAGCAAGGCTTCCAGCTGTTGTATGGAGCCCAGCTACGTCAATATTATCTTTCACGAGAATCGGAAGTCCAAACAAAGGTAAATCACTTTTTGACGCTGTTGAATCAAGTCTCTTTGCTTGAGCTATCGCTGATTCATCCATTTCAGAAATCGTATTTAGTTTACCATCGTATTTTTTAATTCTCTCAATATATGCTCTTGTCAGTTCCTCCACACCAAATTGCTTATCCCATAATGCTCGCTTAAGTTCAGATGCGGTCATTGTATATATTTCATCCATTAGCTTTAACCTCCTCTATTTTCTCCATTCATCGTTAATTAAATACATAAGTTTTAACAACAGCAAAGAACTCCCTAAAATACATGATTTTCTCATGAGTAGGATAAACTGGACAAGTATATCCATATGCTTTTACACCTAATTTATTGCAAATATACAATGCTCTGTACATATGAGAGTCATTTGTTACAACTGTTACTGAAGGATTATTTACATAAAATCCATCCATGATTTCCTTTGAAAACATGATGTTTTCGTAAGTATTTGTAGCCCTATCTTCTTCAAATATGTTATCTCCATTTACACCTCTGGAAACTAAATATCTTTTCATGGCTTCCGCTTCTGTGATGTTTTCTCCTGGACCTTGTCCACCAGACAATATGATTTTTGCATCAGGACTTCCGTTTAAAACTATTAGCGAAGCATCCAATCTTTTTACAAGATCAAAAGATGGTTCTTCACCATATAATTGTGCTCCAAGGACGATGATGAAATCTGATTTATTCACTTCTTTCAGGTTACTTTTAGCTATTATATTATATTCTACAAAGATAAATAGAATGATAAAGCAAACAAAAACTATGTTTAAAAGTATATTCATTATATGTATAAATCGGACTTTTTTATTTAGCAAGAAGAATATCTTCAGCAATATAAAAGCTATTAATAAAGAAATTCCAGTAATGATTATAGTTAAGTTTGCGCTTTTAAGCTTGACTACAAGTGAAGCAAAAAATACAACCATAGAAACCAGAAAAATAAAAAATATTGGTATGTATTTGATTTTGTTCATATACCACCTCTCGTTTATAATATTTATAGTATACTATATATCTTGGGTAATATATACAATATTTAATTAAGCGATGAACAATTCAGATATAATAGTCTATAATATTATTAAACAACAGTTTTATTTGATTGGAGTACAGATGTAATGATGATTAAAAACCAAAGAATCTTTGAAAAAGCCTTGATTATTTTAAGAGATTTATATGGAAAAGAAGCTGAATTCAGAGAAGGTCAATATGAAGCAATCAGGGCAACTCTTCTCAATAACAGAACTTTAATTGTTCAAAAAACAGGTTGGGGAAAGAGCTTGGTTTATTTTTCATGCACAAAAATACTTAGAAGTCAGGGAAAAGGTGTAACTTTAGTTGTAAGTCCGCTGCTGGTGCTAATGCAGAATCAAATTGAAGCTGCCGTAAAATTAGGATTAAAATGCGATGTTTTAAACTCTACCGTGAAAGATAGAGAAGAAGAAATCATCAGATCCCTCATAAATGATGAACTTGATTTAATCCTTGTAACTCCAGAAGCACTCTTCAAAGAAGTTTTTCAAAATAGCTTAAAGGATATTAAAATCGGGTTATTTGTCATCGATGAAGCGCATTGCATATCTGATTGGGGACATGATTTCAGGCTTGAATATGGCAATTTATTTAAAATATTAAAGCAATTACCTATTAGCGTTCCAATTTTAGGGACTACGGCAACTGCAAATAATCGTGTAGTAGATGATTTAAAAAAGCAATTAGG
>WQUF01000216.1 GCA_009785875.1 Oscillospiraceae bacterium
AAGCCTTTAAAAAGCTCATAAGACCTGAAGAAACTCCTCCAGCAGATAGCCTTTCACCTTCAGCTCTTATCTTAGAAAAATTAGTACCTGTCCCCGAACCGCGTTTAAATATTTTTGTCTCAGTAACAAAATGGTCCGTTATGGAATTTGGTCCTAAGAGCTTATCTTCAATTGAAAGTATAAAACATGCGGAAGCAGTAGTCCTAGAATAACCATCTTCACTTTGGACGACTTCTTTCTTAACAGGGTCAAAGTAATAATCCTGCGATTCACCATCAATTCCATAGGCGAGCTTAAGACCAGTATTAAACCACTGAGGAGAATTAGGTGCATACATTTGATTTAATAGACCAAATACCATTTCATCGTAAAATATTTGAGATTCTTCTCTATCTAAAAGACCTTCTTCTATAAGAGCTTCAGTCCAAAAGCTCACCATCCTGTGGGCAACTTGCTTCATGGAATGTTCGTGGTCTATATTGTTATTTTTAATTCCTGCTTTCCTAAAATATTTAGATGCGATTATATCACAAGCGTTTTGAGAGTAGTGTTCAGGAAATTCCAGATCTCTCATATCGGTTATCATTTCTTGAGTCTTGTAATTTTTTAAGATTACATCGACTCTTTTCCATTTAAATAAATCATAGACTGTTAAATCTTTTTCCACGTCTAGGATTTTAGTATAATATCTTTTAATATAGCTGTGTATATTTTCCAAGCCTACACCACCTTATAATAATAAAGTCCCATAACAAAGAGACCTAAGTTTTTATAGTCAAAACAAATTGGCGTATTTAAATTATAAAAATTAAAGTTTTAAAAGTCAATTTTATTTTTATAATTTAAATAACTTAATATAATATGCCAAGTATATTTTTTACAAGGAGTTTTTAATATCACAGGGTTACTTGAAAGTCATTTATTACTTTTTTAGTGAATATGTAAAAATGGACTAATTATTTAATAATTAGTCCACTCCTTTACTATTTTTTACTAGCATCCAATTGGGATTGGAATTCTGCTATAAGTTTATCGACTCCGGCTTTCTTTAACAAATCGATAGCACTCTGAATATTTGAGTCGTAATCCTGTACACCAGTTGCAATAGGTGCAATAACAGCTTTTATCTGAGTTTGAACGTCTGTATATTCTGTCTGTACATTAGTAGCATCAAAAGTAAATTGTGCAGCGTATCCTTCGACTGCAGTTGTATTTTCTTTAAAGAGCAAATCATTAACTGCAGTTGGACCTTGTGTTGTTGGACGTTCAAAATTTAAGTTTCCTGACATCCAATCTGAGAAATAGTATAAAGGTGCATTCTTAGCCGGATCGATTATATCCTCGCGATTATGATCTCCTACCTTTTTATAATCGATGCCTTCACGACCATAGAAGAATAAATCATAATTTTCTTGGTTTGCGTAAACCCAATTTATAAGCTTCACGCCGGATTCAGGGTGTTCACTTGCAAGAGGAATTGCATTCATGTTACGTGTACCATATGGACGTACATATGGTTTATCTGGTGCTAAATCGAGCATTGCAAAATCATCCACAGTTAAATTTGGATAATTCTTTTGAAGTGGCACGATATTTCCAATTGTTCCAGCAGTAACAAAGAAATCTCCGGATTGAAGCTGGTTATTCAATTGATCGGATGTTACTGTGAGGACATCAGGATTTATAAGTCCCTTTGTATACCAATCTCTAGCTGCTGCGCAATCTTGTTTAAATGCGTCTGTTTCGAAGTAATCTTGAACCTTTCCACTTTGATCAACATAAAAGACTTTGTCATAAACAACATAAGGCCATTCGTTATATGATTTTTGATTTAAACCAAATCTTGCACTCTCTGCACCTATGATAGGTATATAAGGTTTTTGAGCACCTGTCCAATTAGCCATTACAGTTTGAAAATCAGCTGTAAGTTCATCAAATGTCTTTGGAAGTTCTGCGATTCCATATTGTTTCATAAGATCTTTACGGATCATGATCTGTGGATCTAATGCACTTTCAACCCAATAAGCAGGAATAGCATACTGCTTGCCGCCAACTTGGCAGGATTTCATCATTATCTCAGGATTGTATTTTTTTATGTTATCTCCATATTGATCTATTAAACTTGTGATATCAGCTAAAGCATTACGAGATGCATAATTTGATAAAGTAACACGGTCATTCATAACCTCAAACATATCAAATTTTTCACCTGTGGAGAGCATCAAGTTTATCTTTGAATCCCAAGCATCCCAAGGAATATATTCAAATGCAACTTGAACTCCTGCTCCGTCGGCTTTGAGCTTATCGTTGATCATCTGTTGAACTGTATCTAAATCCGTAGGGGTATCTCCAGGTACAACATATGTGCATGTAATTAGAGGTGCACTTGTCGTGTTAGCTGTTGTAGTAGTTGTAGCAGCTGCACTTGTAGTAGTTGTAGGGGTACTTGTTGTAGTAGTCGTTGTAGAACTATTTGTACCTCCACCACAGCTAGCAAAAAAAGGAAGTGAAATTGCTAAAGTCAATAAAATTGAAAGTTTACGTTTCATTAAATCAATCTCCTTTAAATTTTTATATTTTTTATTCTTTTACAGAACCAACTACAAGACCTTTAACATAATACCTCTGCAATAGCGGATACAATAAGATAATCGGTCCTATAGTGATGATGACTGTTGCCATTTTAAGGGATTCAGCCGGTGCCACGCTGCTCGTCGAATTCGTTGAATACATCATATCCTTAATCATAGAAATCTGCGATTTTAACTGCAAAAGCAGGTATTGGATTGGATATAGCGATTTAAATTTATTATCGATGAGCATTATGGCGTTCCACCAATCGTTCCAGTATCCTAAAGCATAAAACAGGCCTACTGTAGCAAGAACAGGAATGCATAGGGGCATGTAAATTCTAAATGCAATTGTAAAATCGCTTGCTCCATCGATAGTTGCTGATTCTCGAAGGGAATCCGGTATACCGCCCATGAAATTGCGCACCAAAAATAGATTAAATGGATTGAACATTAAGCTGGGTATAATAAGGGCAGCTATATTATTCCTCAGTCCCAGTTTCGTACAGATCAAATACCAGGGCACTATACCTGCGCTGAAAACCATAGGTATAAAAAAGATCATGCTTAAAACGTTTCGATATTTTATGTTTTTATTTGAAAGCGTGTAGGCTGCAAGGGATGTGATAATTAATGCAAGAAGTGTACCTACAACGGTTACAAAAATTGAGATCATATATCCAGTGACAACGCTTGACCCTCTTGAGAACATCAATTTATAAGCATACAGAGAAAATTTTGCAGGGATAAAGCTGTAACCGTTTCGCATTATAGTGCTTTCATCTGTTATCGATACCATTAGGGTTAAGATCATTGGAAGTAAACATATTAATGAAAACGATAAGATGAAAATAGAAATTAAAAAGTTTGGAATGTTAAATTTCTTTTTTTTATTAATAACTATCATATTTTAATCGCTACCTCCCCTTAATCAATATAATGCGCCATCGGGGTAGAATTTTCGTGCGAGGAAATTTGAACCATAGACCATTATAAACCCAACTGCCGATTGGAAAAGCCCAATAGCCATAGCTTGTGATGGATCACCAATTTGGCGGAGTGAACGGAACAAGTAAGTGTCGATTATATCTGTTGTAGAATATAGAGTTCCATTATCACCCACGAGAGCATATATCATGCCAAAATCACCGAACATTATCCTTCCTATTGAAAGAAGGGTCATGATTATTATAGTGGGCATAATAAGTGGAAGCGTTATCTTGACGATGATTTTAAACCTGTTAGCTCCATCTATTGCAGCTGCTTCATACATGCTTTGATCTATTCCGGCAATAGATGCTAAGAAGATAATCGCACTCATACCAGCACCTTTCCACAAGCGAACAAAAACTAAAACGGCTGGCCAGACACCTGCTGTGGTGTACCAATCCACTGTATGCATGCCGAAGGTAGTGAGTATTTTGTTTACAATTCCATATTGTGTGGATAATAAGCTTATGAGTATATAACTTACTACAATCCACGAAATATAATTTGGAAATAGCATAACCGCCTGGGTTGTCTTTGTAAACCATTTACTTGTTAGCTCATTTAATAAAAGAGCTATTAATACTGCTAAGAGTGTTCCAGTGACTATAAATAAAAGGTTCAGAAATAAGGTGTTGAATATTACTCTCGCTGCACTCATTGATGCAAAGAAGAATTTAAAATTAGTAAGCCCGATCCAATTGCCATGGGTGAGTATGAGCCACAAATTTGAATTACGATAGTCAAATTTTTGAAAGGCAATTATCATGTAAGGATAGGCAAAATAGCTAAATATAAGCACATAGAGTAAAGCAGGTACCGCTAATAAATAGGATTGTCTATTTTTAATAATGTCATGGAAAAAGCCATTTTTTTTGTTCAGTTCTATCCCCCCTTTTTATAAAAAGTTAAAAGTAATTTATTAGGCATTAGAACGATTTCAACGATTTCAAGATGATTTGTAAAGTACTTGTAAAGTAATTTATAATGAATTATTTACTTTTATTTTATAACAAATTATCAATTTGTCAATATTAAAATCATCAATTAGTATAATTATTGATCTCATAAGATCGATTAATTAACTTGATTTTCGTTGTATTCCTTGCTATAATAAAGTAACTAATTGTTAACTTAAATTACTTTACAAAAATATGTTTGAGGCTTATATGAATAAGAAATATTTGTTTTATGATTTTTCATCTATAAATGCGATGCCTGAAATTCCAACACTTAAAATGCCTGACTATGATAAGCTTTGCCATGATTTTAAAATAGCTTTGCTTGAGTCTGAAAACGGTGTCTTCAGTATTAGTAAAAATGGTCATCCTAAGTTTGGTGCTTACGTCATGAATAGTTCTAATGAGATGGTCACATGGGGTGTTTTAACGGTTGGGGAGTTTCTTTTAAATAACAGTACAGATTGGATTGCGCAATCTTATGGTGATTTTTTTAATGAGACTTTAGGATTATATCTCAATTCGAAGGATTCATCGCAAATTGAATATTGGTATCTTTTTTATGCAAATGCAT
>WQUF01000217.1 GCA_009785875.1 Oscillospiraceae bacterium
CAGAAGAAAGTGATGATTTGTTATAAGAAAGAAAGGAGGATTAAGTTTTGAGTAGATCTGTAAAGAAAGGACCATATATAAAAGAATCCTTGTTAAAAAAAATAGAACTGATGAACAGCACAGGTGAAAAAAAAGTCATTAAAACATGGTCGAGAAGTTCAACGATCTTTCCCCAGATGATTGGTCATACTATTGCTATCCATGATGGAAGGAAACATGTACCTGTATATTTAACTGAAGATATGGTTGGACACAAGTTGGGAGAATTAGTTCTAACAAGAACCTATAGAGGGCATTCCAATAAATCTGAAAAATCAACTGGTAAAAAATAGGTCGAATTGAAAGGAGGATTTTCTCGTGGCGGATAAAGATAAAGAAGTTAAAGAAGTTAGAGCTATTGCAAAGTATATAAGAATGTCACCTAAAAAAGTTGCAATTGTTCTCGATTTAATTAGAAATAAAAGTGTTAAAGAAGCAAAAGCAATCTTAGAGTTTACTAATAAAGATGCAGTTTACCCTGTTGCGAAACTTTTAAAATCGGCTATTGCAAATGCTGAATATCCTGGCAATGATTTGGATGTAAACAGATTATATGTTAGCGAGACATATGTAGGTCCAGGTCCAATATTGAAGAGAATGCAACCTCATGCTAAGGGGAGAGCGTTTAGAATAAATAAGAGATCAAGCCATATTACTTTGAAAGTAAAAGAAAGATAAAAGAAGGAGGGAACCGAATGGGTCAAAAGGTACATCCCCATGGCTTAAGAATTGGTGTTATAAAAGATTGGGATGCTAAATGGTATGCAGATAAGAGAAATTTTGCAAATTATTTAGTAGAAGATAATAAAATTAGAAAATATATTAAAAAAACTCATGAGGCAGAAGGTATATCTAGAATTGAAATTGAGAGAGCTTCAAAAAAGATTAGAATAAGTATTCATACAGCAAAGCCAGGAATGGTAATTGGAAAAGGTGGCCAGGGAATCGAAAAGATAAAACTTGATTTAACAGGTATCATATCTAAAGATAATACTATTTTAATAAATATTATTGAGATAAAGAATGCCGAAATTGATGCCCAGTTAGTAGCGGAAAATATTGCTGCCCAATTAAAAAAGAGGATATCATTTAGAAGAGCAATGAAGCAAGCTATTCAAAGAACTATGAAAAGCGGGGCAAAAGGTATAAAAACGGCTTGTTCAGGTAGACTTGGCGGAGCTGAAATTGCAAGATCTGAATATTATCATGAAGGAACAATACCACTTCAAACACTTAGAGCAGACATAGATTATGGATTTGCTGAGTCTGATACCACTTACGGTAAAATAGGAGTAAAAGTATGGATATATAAAGGAGAAGTTTTACCTACAAAGAAGATCAATGAAAATGTAGGAGCAGTATCTAATTAGGGAAGGAGGAATTGTCATGTTGATGCCAAAAAGAGTTAAACGTCGTAAGGTTCAACGAGGAAGAATGAAAGGCAGAGCCACAAGAGGTAATTTTATTGCATATGGAGAATATGGGCTTCAAGCTACTGAATGCTGTTGGCTTACAAGTAATCAAATTGAAGCTGCCAGAATTGCTATCAATAGATATATAAAAAGAGGAGGAAAACTATGGATTAAAGTTTTCCCTGATAAGCCAGTTTCGAAGAAGCCAGCTGAAACTCGTATGGGATCTGGAAAAGGTTCACCTGAATACTGGGTAGCAGTTGTTAAACCAGACAGAGTGCTATTTGAGTTAAGTGGTGTACAGGAAGATATTGCAAGGGAAGCCATGAGACTTGCTTCTCATAAACTACCCATAAGGTGTAAGTTCATTAAAAAAGAAGTATTAGCAGTAGGTGGTGAAGTTAGTGAAGGCTAGAGATTTAAATACTTTGAGGGGTTCTAATATTAATGAGCTCCAAGGAAAGTTAATAGATTTAAAAAGCGAATTGTTTAATTTAAGATTTCAATTAGCCACTGGACAATTGGAGAATCCTATGAGAATTAGAGAAGTTAAAAAATCAATAGCCCAAGTTAAGACTATCATTAGGCAAAAAGAGATTAGGGCTTAAGCTTATATGAAAGGAGACTTATAGTGGAAAGAGGAAATAGAAAAACAAGAATAGGAAAAGTCGTATCTGACAAAATGGAGAAGACAATTGTAGTAGCAGTTGAAACTAGAGTAAGACATTCTTTATATCGTAAAACAATCAATAGAACAACGAAATTTAAAGCTCACGATGAAAAAAATGAAGCAAAGATTAATGATAAAGTTTTGATAATGGAAACAAGGCCATTGTCTAAGGATAAAAGATGGAGACTTGTTAATATTCTAGAAAAAGCAAAATAATGATGCCAAAGGAGGTTTATCCATGATACAGGAATTATCAAGATTAAAAGTAGCAGATAATTCGGGTGCTAAAGAGATTATGTGCATCAGGGTTTTAGGTGGATCTAAAAGACGATATGGTAATATTGGTGATATCATAGTTGCTAGCGTTAAAAATGCAACGCCAGGTGGGGTTGTTAAAAAAGGAGAAGTGGTTAGAGCAGTTATTGTTAGATCAGTAAAAGGGCTTAGAAGAAGCGATGGATCATATATAAGATTTGATGAAAATGCTGCTGTAATTATTAAAGATGATAAGCAACCGAGAGGTACACGTATTTTTGGACCTGTTGCAAGAGAATTAAGAGAAAAAGATTTTACTAAAATATTATCATTAGCTCCAGAAGTTTTATGATTAGGAGGTATTTTAATGAAAGTGCATGTGAAAAAAAGCGATACTGTTTTAGTAATTAATGGTAAAGATAAAAATAAGACAGGTGAAGTACTTGTAGTAAACCCTAAAGAAGGAAAACTAATAGTTAGAGGTATTAACTTAGTATCAAAACATCAAAAGCCAACAAAGAAAAATAAAAGTGGAGCTATAGTTAAAAAAGAAGCTCCAATATATAGTTCTAAAGTGATGTTATTCTGTAATAAATGTAAAAAACCAACAAGGATAAGTCATAAAATTGAAGATGGCAAGAAATTAAGAGTATGTAAGCATTGTGGTGTAGCTCTTTAAAATGAAGGGAGGAAAAACTATGACTAGGCTTCAGGAAAAATATGAGAAAGAGGTCATTCCATCTATGATGAAGAAGTTTTCTTATAAGAATGTGATGGAAGTGCCAAAGATAGATAAAATTGTCTTAAATATGGGTGTTGGAGATGCCAAGGATAACGCAAAAAATTTAGAATCAGCTGTAAATGATATGGCTATTATAGCTGGGCAAAAGCCTGTGGTAACAAAGGCAAAGAAGTCAATTGCAAATTTTAAGTTGAGAGCTGGAATGTCCATAGGATGTAAAGTTACCCTTAGAAAATCCAATATGTATGAATTTGCTGATAAATTGATGAGCATTGCTCTTCCAAGAGTTAGAGATTTTAGGGGTGTATCCGATAGGTCCTTCGACGGTAGAGGAAATTTTTCTTTAGGAATAAAGGAACAATTAATTTTCCCTGAAATAGAATATGATAAGATAGATAAGATAAGAGGACTCGATATTGTTTTTGTTACTACTGCTAAAACAGATGAAGAAGCAAAAGAACTTTTAAAATCATTAGGAATGCCTTTTGTTTAATAGAGGAGGGATATTGTGGCAAGGAAAGCTTTAATAGAGAAATGGAAAAGGGAACCTAAATATTCAACAAGAGCTTATTCAAGATGTAGAATTTGTGGAAGACCTCATGCAGTTTTTCAAAAGTATGGGATATGTAGAATTTGTTTTAGAGAATTAGCTTATAAAGGTGAGATACCAGGATGTAAAAAATCAAGTTGGTAGAAGCGTGATAATGAAAGGAGGCACAATAAATGGTTATTACAGATCCAATTGCAGATCTACTTACGCGTATTAGAAATGCCAATATTGTTAAGCATGAAGTATTGGATGTACCTTCATCAAATTTAAAGAAGGCTATAGTGAATATCCTTGTGAGAGAAGGATATTTAAAAAGCGTTGAAGAATATGAAGATAGTTCAATTAATATGTTAAGAATAACTATGAAGTATGGTCAAAATAAAACAAGAATAATTACTGGGCTTAAGAGGATTTCTAAGCCAGGTTTGAAGGTTTATTGTAAAAGGGATGAGATTCCAAGAGTATTAAATGGACTAGGAATAGCTATATTATCTACATCTAAAGGTATTTTTACAGATAAAGAAGCGAGAAATTCAGGTGTTGGTGGAGAGGTACTCTGCTACGTTTGGTAGAGCTAAAAGGAGGTGCAATGGATGTCTAGAATTGGTAAACTCCCAATAAATGTTCCATCTGGAGTTGATATTAAAATTGATAATAACTTAGTTATTGTTAAAGGTCCTAAGGGAGAAATGAAAAGACAATTTGATAGCAAATTTAAAATTGAATTAGAAGATTCAAAAATAAAAGTATCAAAGATTAGTGATACTAAAGAGTCTGGTTCATTGTATGGTTTAACAAGAACTTTAATTAATAATATGGTTTTAGGTGTAACTGAAGGGTTTAAGAAAATACTTATACTGGAAGGAGTTGGCTATAGAGCTCAACTGCAAGGGAAAAAGCTTGTTATTTCACTTGGATATTCTCACCCTGTTGAAATACACCCTGTAGAAGGTATTACCTTTGAGCTTCCAACTGCAAGTCAAATTGTTGTAAATGGAACAGATAAGGATTTAGTCGGGCAGGTAGCAGCAAATATAAGAGCTTGGAGAGTGCCTGAACCATATAAGGGTAAGGGGATAAGATACTCAAATGAACATATTAGACGCAAAGAGGGAAAGACAGGTAAAAAATAGATAGAAAGGAGTGCTATTTATGGTAAAAAAGGAAAGTAAAAATGAAAACAGAGAAAGACGCCATAATAGGATTAGGAAGAATATTTCTGGCACTAATGAGAGACCACGTTTATCAGTTTTTAGAAGCAATAAAAATATTTATGCTCAAATAATCGATGATACTAAGGGGATTACTATTGTTGCAGCATCTACTAAAACAAAAGGTTTTGATGGACCTCACGGCAATAAAGAAGCTGCAAAAAAAATTGGTGAAGAGATTGCCAGAAAAGCACTTGATAAAGGTATCAGTAAAGTAGTATTTGATAGAGGTGGATATATCTATCACGGAAGAGTAAAGGAACTAGCAGAAGGAGCGAGAGAGGTCGGATTGCAATTCTAAAAAAAGGAGGGGAAATATTTGAGAATAGATGCTAGTGCTTTAAATTTAAAGGAAAAGGTTGTTAATATAAACAGAGTTACAAAAGTTGTAAAAGGTGGAAGAAATTTTAGATTTAGTGCTCTTGTTGTTGTTGGCGATGAAAATGGTTATGTTGGGGTTGGAATTGGAAAATCCATTGAAATACCTGAGGCTATAAGAAAAGGCATCGATGATGCTAAGAAAAATTTAGTTAAAGTTCCTATAGTCGAAACTTCTGTACCACATGATATTACAGGGGTATTTGGTAAAGGTAAAATTTATATCATGTCAGCACTTGAAGGTACAGGAGTAATTGCCGGAGGACCTGCTAGAGCAGTTTTAGAACTTGCTGGATATAAAAATGTCAGAGCAAAGTCGCTTGGATCTCATAATCCAAGAAATATGGTAAATGCTACAATTAATGGTCTTTCTAGATTGAGAACAGTGGATGAAATAGCTGAACTTAGAGGTAAGACTGTGGATGAAATATTAGGTTAGGAGAGAGTCTTATGGCTAGATTAAAGGTTACTCTTAAGAAAAGTCCTATTGGTGCAAAAAAAGATCATATCGCTACTGTTCACGCTTTAGGACTAAGAAAAATTGGAAAATCTATTGAATGTGATGATATCCCTCAAATGAGAGGTATGATTAAAAAAATTGAATATTTATTAAGCGTGGAAGAAATTTAATAGGGAGGTGTAAAATGAAACTTCATGAATTAAGACCTCCAGAAGGCTCCAGATCTCGCCCTAAAAGAGTTGGGAGAGGAACTGGGTCAGGAATCGGCAAGACATCTGGCAGAGGTCAAAAAGGTCAAAAATCAAGAAGTGGTGGGGGTGTCAGACCTGGGTTTGAAGGTGGACAGATGCCACTTATGAGAAGAATTCCAAAAAGAGGTTTCACTAATATTTTTTCGAAGAGCTATACAGAAGTAAATGTTGAAAAATTGAATGATTTTGAAGATGGGACGGTCGTAACTGAAGAACTACTTAAGAATAATGGTATAATTGGAAAAGTACAATATGGAATTAAAATATTAGGTAACGGAGATTTAAATAAAAAACTAACAGTTAGAGCATCAAAGTTCTCTAAATCAGCACAGGAGAAAATTGAAGCAGCTGGAGGTAAAGTTGAGGTGATTTAATTGCTAAATACTATGAAAAGTGCTATTAAAATTCCTGAAATAAGAAAGAGGATATTAACAACACTTATACTTATTGCAATTCTAGGTATTGGAAGGATGATCATAACTGTACCAAATGTGAGTAAAGATGCTATAAAGCAACTTTATGATCAAGGTACTACTGGATTTTTAAGTTTCTTAAACTTACTATCTGGTGGAGGATTAACGAGTTTTAGTATATTTGCACTTGCAGTTGGGCCATATATTAACTCTTCAATCATAGTCCAACTCTTGACGGTAATAGTTCCAAAACTTGAACAGCTTTCAAAGGAAGGCGAAGAAGGCAGGAAGAAGATTCAGGAACTCACTAAATATTTAGCGGTTATTTTTGCTATAGTTCAATCTATTGCTCAAATTGCAATCGTAAATAATATGATCAATATAAGCATATTTCAGGATTCGAGTTTTGGTGGGCAATTACTAGTAATTCTTACCCTTACAACTGGTGCTGTTTTTCTTGTTTGGTTTGCCGATCAAATTACGCAGTATGGGATGGGCAATGGTGTATCGTTTATAATATTTATAAATATTATTTCACGTTTACCTGGAGCATTGTCCACAATTTATAATAATTTAAACCAAGGCACTAGACAGGCAATATTGATAATTTTATTCGTTGTCATGTTTCTTGTTTTACTATTATCAGTTATTTATGTAAGTTTAGCTGAAAGAAGAATTCCAGTTCAATATGCAGGTAAAACTGCTGCAAATGGGAAAATGTTCAAAGGGCAATCAACTTTTATCCCAATTAGCATCACAGCAACAAGTGTTATAGGTATAATTTTTGCAAACTCTGTGCTTCAATTTCCTCAAGTAATATTGAATTTTTTTCAAAAATCAAGAGCATATAATTTACTGATCAAAGGAACATTTAGCCCATTTAATCAATCGTCTGTTGTTTATCCTTTTGTGCTTTTTATAGTTATAATATTCTTTGTATGGTTTTACACATTGATAACTATGAAGCCAGATGAAATGGCTGAGAATATGCATAAATCAGCAGGATTTATACCTGGTATTAGACCTGGTGCACCAACTGAAAAGTATATTGAAAGAACCTTAAATAAAGTATCTGTTTTTGCTGGTATATTTGCAGGATTAATTGCTGTTATACCGATAATTGCATCCATAATCACTCAAAATTATTCGCTTTCTTTAGGTGGAACCAGTTTACTTATCGTTATAGGCGTAGCAACTGAATTTATAAAACAAATTGAATCGCAACTTGCAATGAGACATACAACAGGCTTTTTAAAGAGGTAATTTTGTTATGAATTTTGGTGGATTAAACTCTATTTTAATTATGATCTGAGGTATTTTTATGATAGGAAGCTATGTATTATCCAAGGCTGGAAGAGATAAAAGCAAGTACTTCATTATATTATCGGTAATAGATGAAAATTATGTGATGATATGTGATGGTAAATTAAGGAGTTTAAAAAATCCAAAAAAAAAGAAAATTAAACATTTAAAAATTCTTAATGAAGTTGATTTAGAGATTAAGAATAGATTGATTGAAAAAAAACAATTATCTGATTTGCTGGTTAGAGAAAGTATTGAACTATTTATCTCAAGTAAGGAGGTTTGATACCTTATGTCAAAAGAAGATGTCATAGAGATGGAAGGTAAAGTGATTGAGTCTTTGCCTAATGCTATGTTTCAAATAGAATTAGAAAGTGGGCATAGGATACTTGCACATATTTCTGGAAAACTTAGGATGAATTTTATTCGAATTATTCCTGGAGATAAGGTTAAAGTAGAGTTATCTCCATACGATTTAACTAAAGGAAGAATAGTCTGGAGAGGTAAATAAAGGAGGGTTTTTTATGGTAGTAAAACCATCAGTAAAGCCAATTTGTGAGAAATGTAAGGTTATTAAACGTAAAGGTAGAGTAATGATTATTTGTGAAAATCCAAAGCACAAGCAAAGACAAGGATAAATCTTATTAATTATCTAGGAGGTGTAAAACAATTAATGGCTAGAATAGCTGGAATAGATTTGCCAAAGGAAAAACGAATTGAAATTGCATTGACATATATTTTCGGTATTGGATTACCAACATCACAGAAGATTCTTAAAGCTACTGGTATAAATCCTGACACAAGGGTCAAAGATTTAAATGAGAGCGAAGTCAATGCTATAAGAGATAATATTAAAAATTTAAAGGTTGAAGGCGATCTGAGGCGTGAAGTTGCACTTAGCATAAAAAGATTAGTGGAAATTGGATGTTATAGAGGAATTAGGCATAGAAAAGGGCTTCCGGTGAGAGGTCAGAGGACAAAGACAAATGCTCGCACAAGAAAAGGTCCATCAAAGGGTGCAGTAGGAGCTAAGAAGAAGAAATAATTGCTAATAGGGAGGGAAATTAATGGCTCAAGCTAAGACTAAAAAGGTCAGGAGAAAAAAGGAAAAGAAAAATATAGAAACTGGATGTGCCCATATAAATTCAACTTTCAATAATTCAATTGTTACTATTACTGATAAAATTGGAAATGCACTTTCATGGTCAAGTGCTGGGGCTTTAGGATTTAAAGGTTCCAGGAAAAGTACTCCATTTGCAGCTCAATCTGCTGCAGAAACAGCTGCAAAGTCTGCAATGGAACACGGCTTAAGGAGTGTTGAGGTATATGTTAAGGGACCAGGATCAGGTAGAGAAGCTGCTATTAGGTCACTTCAAGCTGCAGGACTCGAGGTTACATTGATAAAAGATGTAACACCTATACCACACAATGGCTGTAGACCACCAAAGAGAAGAAGAGTTTAGTTAGGAGGTGTTATTTTAAGTGGCTAGATATACAGGACCAGTCTGCAGATTGTGCAGAAGAGAAGGAATAAAGCTGTTTTTAAAAGGTGATAGATGTTATACTGATAAATGTGCTGTTACTCATAGAGGTACTGCACCAGGTCAACATGGAAAGAACAAAAAAAAGTTATCTGGATATGGTGTTCAACTTAGAGAAAAACAAAAAGCTAAAAGGATTTATGGTATATTGGAGAATCAGTTTTCTAAGTATTATGATAATGCCACTGCTATTAAAGGTGTAGCAGGTGAAAATTTGCTTAGACTTTTAGAACTAAGGCTTGATAATGTTGTTTTTAAACTAGGATATAGTGATTCTAGACAACAAGCAAGGCAACTGGTTACTCATGGGCATTTTTTAGTTAATGGAAAAAAAGTAAATATTCCTTCATATAAATTAAATGTGAATGACGAAATTTCAGTTAAAGAAAGCAGTAAGTCTGTTGAAAAATTTAAGGTTTTTGCTGCAAATCCAAAGGCAGTTCCTGCTTTTTTACAATCAGATTTTGAAAACTTAAAGGGTAGAGTTGTAGCACTGCCTGTACGAGAAGATATTACAATACCAGTAAATGAAACATTAATCATAGAATTATATAGTAAGTAAAAAATATCAGTTGCCCTCACTTAAGAATCAAACAAATACATCATTTGTTTTTAGAGAGGAAAAATAAAGGAGGGTTTATTAATAATGTTGGAAATTGAAAAACCCAAGATAGAATGTGTGGAAAAGAATGAAGAAGCAACTTACGGTAAATTCGTTGTTGAGCCTTTGGAAAGAGGATATGGAATTACACTTGGAAATGCTTTGAGGAGGATGCTCATATCATCACTTCCTGGTGTTGCAGCGAATACTATAAAGATAGAAGGAGTTCTCCATGAATTTTCCACCATAAAAGGTGTAAAGGAAGATGTAACAGAGATTATTTTGAACATAAAGTGTTTAGCGTTAAAAATGAATTCTGATTCTCCTCAAAAAATATATATCGACAGCAAGGGTCCTGGAGTGATTTACGCAAGGGATATCATAACTAATGGATCTGTGGAAATTGCTAATGGAGATTTATATATTGCAAGCTTAGATAATGATGGAAGGTTAAACATGGAGATTACAGTGAATAAAGGCAGAGGCTACGTTATGCAAAATAAGAATAAGAATGACGAAATGCCTATTGGAACTATTGCTGTTGATTCGGTATATTCTCCAATAAAAAGGGTTAATTTTAATGTTGAAAATACTAGAGTAGGTCAAGTGACTGATTATGATAAGCTCATCATAGAAATATGGACTAATGGTACTATTAGTCCCGAATGTGCCATAAGTTTATCTTCCAGAATTTTGATTGAGCATTTTAATTTGTTTTTATCATTAACTGATGAAAATAATGATTTAAAGATCATGAAAATAAAAGAAGAGGATAAAAAAGAAAAACTTCTTGAAATGACCATTGAAGAGTTAGATTTGTCTGTGAGAAGTTATAATTGTTTAAAGAGAGCGGGAATTAATACTATTCAGGAACTTGCCAATAAGACTATTGAAGATATGATGAAGGTAAGGAATCTCGGGAAAAAATCTCTTGAGGAAGTTGATCAAAAATTGAAACAATTAGGATTAAGCCTTAGGGAAAATGAAGAATAGAAATTCTCTATTAAAGGAGGTAGAATGAAATGGCCTGGCAACGTAAATTAGGGCGTCCAACTGATCATAGGATAGCTATGCTTAGAAATTTAGTCACTAGTTTTTTAAAACATGGAAAAATTGTGACAACAGTGACAAGAGCTAAGGAAACTAAGTCTTTAGCTGAGAAAATGATTACTCTTGCTAAAAGAGGAGACCTTCATGCTAGAAGACAGGTTTATGCTTTTGTTACTGAAGAAAGCGTAGTTGCGGAATTATTTGAAACTCTTGGTCCAAAATATGCTGATAGAAATGGTGGATATACCAGACTACTTAGAATGGGACCAAGAAGAGGCGATGGAGCTGAAATGGCTATACTGATGTTGGTATAACTTATAGGGGTTAAGTGTATGCTTAATCCCTTAATAGTTTAATTATTTTGTGGGGTTAATCGATTATGGAAAGTATGGTTACATTTGAAAATGTAGTCTATAAATATTTTGATAATGAAGGGAAAGATGATGTTAATATAGCCATCGACGGACTTGACCTAAGTATAAAGGAAGGTAAGTTTATTGCGATTTTAGGCAGGAATGGTTCTGGTAAGTCGACTATTGCAAAGCATATCAATGTACTTTTAAAGCCTACCAGTGGCATTGTATTTGTCGATGGAATTAATACGTCTGATGACTCTATGGTTTGGAATATTAGAAATATTGCTGGTATGGTATTTCAAAATCCAGATAATCAAATTGTAGCCACTATTGTCGAGGAGGATGTTGCTTTTGGTCCTGAAAATTTAGGCGTAGACCCTAAGGAGATAATTGAAAGAGTAGATGATTCTTTAAGAAAGGTACATATGGAGGACTACAAAAAACATGCACCTCATATGCTCTCTGGTGGTCAAAAACAGAGGATTGCTATAGCAGGAGTACTTGCTATGAAACCTAAGTGCATAGTGTTCGATGAACCAACTGCTATGCTCGATCCAGTTGGCAGAAAGGATATCATGTCTATTATTAAGGATTTAAATAAAAATAATGGCATTACTATTGTTTTGATAACTCATTATATGGAAGAAGCTTCTTTAGCTGACGAGATTATCGTCATGGATGAAGGAAAAAAAGTAAAATCTGGAACTCCTAGAGAAGTGTTTCAAGATGTTGAGACTATGAAAAATATCGGACTCGATGTTCCCAAAGCTACTGAAATTGCTTTTAGGCTTAGACTTAGAAATATTGATCTGCCTAAAGATATATTATCTATTGATGAGTTGGTGAAAGAGTTATGTCGATTGAGATCAGAAATTTAAATTACATTTATATGAAAGGTACTCCTTTTGAAAAAAAAGCATTAGACGATGTTAATTTTAGCATTTTAGATGGTGAATTCATTGGACTAATAGGGTCTACAGGTTCTGGTAAATCAACATTAGTACAGCATATGAATGGATTATTAAAGCCCGATAGTGGATCTATTTTTATTGATGGTGAGGATATTTATTCTAAAAAAATAAAATTAAGCGATATTAGAAAAAAAGTTGGACTTATATTTCAATACCCTGAATATCAGCTTTTTGAAGAGACTGTTGAAAAAGATGTTGCTTATGGACCTAAAAATTTAGGACTAAGCGACGATGAGATAAAAAAACGTGTTATGAAAGCTATGGAACTAGTTGGATTATCCTAT
>WQUF01000218.1 GCA_009785875.1 Oscillospiraceae bacterium
CAGACTCTTTAGGTTCATCGAACAAATTCCATCCAGCAGGGGTATCATCGATGAGTTCTATATCCACCTTTTCAAAATTCTCATAGAAATTCATTCCATCTGCGAAGTTCTTTTCTCTCTTTTGAATTGCAATTCTCTCAGCCTCAGCCCATTTTTTGATCTCTTCAGGTGAATGGTTTATTTTTACCTCTGTATTCGTCACTTTGAATTCATCGTTTTTTAGCCTATAAGTAGGTCTAAGGTCGGTTCCATATAACACATTATCGTTCATTTCAATCCTCCAAAACTCTTATATAGTTATTATATTAATATTCTTAAAAAATGTTCGTTATGAAAGGTAAATCTTGATAATTTATTTGTTAAAAATATATTTATTTAGTGCTTAATGTATATTATAATATTATTTGTAAGCTGTAATATTTTTTGGAGGGAAGATAATTTATGAAAAAAAAAGATGTCACTATTTCACTTACTAAGGTGCAAAAATCTGAAGCTGTAGACAAGTTAAAAGAATACATAGAAAAAAACCTTGAATGCGAAGTGAGCGGACTTCAAGTTTCATTATTAGTTGATTTTATCTCTGAGAATTTGGGCGTATTTTATTATGATAAAGGAATTTTAGATTCCATATCTTTTATCAACGAAAAAATGGACGAGCTGTATCTTTTAATGAAAGAAGAAAGTTAGTTTAAATGAATCTTAAAAATTTTTTGAATTTCGTCGAGATAAAGACCAAAGTTGCAAGTGTTTTTCCATTTTTTTTAGGTTCATTATATACCATTTTTAGATTTAAAACCTTTAGTGTGCTCAATTTTTTGATCATGTTAGTGCCGCTTATTTTATTTGATATGACAACAACAGCTATAAATAATTATATAGATTTTAAGAAATCCGTTAAATATAATGAAGATATGAAAAATGATCCCATGAATGGAATAAAAATTAAAACAGCATTTAATACTATAATGATAATGCTTGGGATCGCTATACTTTTTGGATTACTATTGTTTTTAAGGACTAATATCGTAGTTTTAATTTGTGGTATGATTTCATTCGCTATTGGAATACTCTATACATATGGTCCCATTCCAATATCTAGGACTCCTTTAGGGGAGATATTTTCTGGGTTCACTATGGGACTATTTATTCCATTTCTAGCTATTTATATACATGTTTGGGATAAAAATGTTTTAGCCTCTTCATTTAGCAATGGAATATGGACACTCTCTTTTAATATACCAGAACTTATATATATATTTTTATTTTCTATTCCTTTAATTGCATGCATTGCAAATATAATGCTAGCCAATAATATATGCGATGTAGAACGGGATATAATAAATAAGAGAAGCACTCTACCTGTTTTAATTGGTGAAAAGGACTCTTTAAATCTGTTTACAATATTATATGCAGTTTCTTATTTAGGTGTTATACTCCTTGTGATTTTCAAGGTCTTACCCATCATTTTTTTAATAAGTATTTTAACTTTTATACCTGTATTTAAAAATGTTAAAATCTTTTTAAAGAAACATATAAAAAGAGAGACATTTGCTGTATCTATTAAGAATTTTCTTCTAATAAATGGTTTGAATCTTTTACTCTTGATGTTTAGCATAATAGTATACCGATAAGCGCACATTTACAGTAGAATAATATTGCCTGTATAGTAAAAGCTATTCTCAAGACAGGATTAAGAATAGATAAGAAGCAACTTCAGATTATTTTGCTTCTAGATAGTCCTGAATGAGTTTCATATATTTTACTAAAATGCCAAAATATAAACATCTTTTATCTCCTTAACACAATAAAGCTTTAACATAGGATAAAAATTTAGCCTATGTTAATTAGCATGTAGTGATTAGAATAGTTAAAATATTTTTTGTTGACAGAGCTAATAATCTTTGGTAAGATTAACTCATAAAACTATAAAAGGAGCATAGATACACCTAATGGGAACAAAGATTCGTTTACGTAAATAAGCGCAGACCTTCATCGAAAAAAATTAGATTAAAATCGATGGGATAGTTGCGCCTTTTTTGTTAACGAATTTTAAAAGAGGTGTATTTTTTATGTCCAAAATTACAGGGCAAAAATCGATCTTTTCTGTGTCTCAAAATTTCTTAACGAGCAGAAAATTGATTGAAAAATTGCTACACAAAACAAATATCAGCAAAAATGATATGGTTTTGGAAATCGGTGCTGGAAAAGGCCATATTACAAAAGCATTAGTACAAATGAGTAAAGAAGTTATTGCTTATGAAATAGATAAAAAATTATATGATAATTTAGTGAAAAAGTTAATACCTAATACAAAATTGATTTATGGAGATTTTATAAAATCGAACCTTCCTGAAACTGCATATAAAGTTTTTTCAAATATTCCTTTTTCAAGAACTACAGATATAATGCGTAAATTTACAGTTGCAAACAATCCTCCTACAGATATGTGGCTTGTAATGGAAAAGGGTGCTGCAAAAAGGTTTTGTGGGCTACCTAATGAAAATTTAAATTCCCTTTTGATTAAGCCGTTTTTTGAAACAAAGATCATTTATCATTTTCAAAAAGAAGACTTTCATCCTGCACCAAAGGTTGAAATCGTACTTTTGGAAATAATACAAAAACAAATTCCAGATATTATGCTTTCACAGAGATCAGATTATCATTTATTCTTAACACATAGTATAAAAAATGGGTTATTTGGATCAAAAGCGTTATTGACTAAAAATCAAATAACAACAGCACTGCGGCTTGCAGAACTTCCGCAGATTAAACAAAATGGCCAAATTTTATATATACAATGGCTTTGCCTTTTCCGATGTTGGTTAAAGTTTACAAGATGTAAATAATATATTTCTTTATAGTATAATATTAATCTCCTGAGATTGTTGTGACAAATGAGGAACAGTTAATTATTAAATTCATATTATATTAAAGTATGGTTGTTTTTTTAATCTAATTGATTAGAATATGATTAGAATGATAAGAATATGATTAGAATAATAATAAGGAGATGGTTAATATGCTTTTTGAAAATGAATCTACCGAGTTTAAACGAGAATACAGTTTTAAATACGAAGAAATTAGTTCTCTTAATCAGGAATTAACTTTTATCGAAGCAGAAAAGGAATTTAATAAGCGCAAAGTGTCTTTTGGAATCAATGAGAAAAAAACTTTAAGGTTAATGAATGAGGATAATATATACACAAATTTAGGTATGTTGCTTTCAGATCAGTGTATCCATACCATCAAGCTTGCTGTGTTTGAAGGCACAAGCAAAGCACAATTTCAAGATAGACGTGAATTTACAGGTTCCCTCTTTAAGCAGCTAAATGAAGTATATGAGTACATAGATCGTTATAATCGAACTCGCTCCGAAATCGAAGGACTGTATCGAAATGATAAGCGTGATTATCCAACTGAAGCTGTCCGAGAGGCACTTTTGAATTCCCTAGTTCATAGAGATTATTCCTTTAGTGATAGCACACTAATAAGCATATTCGACGACAGGATTGAGTTTGTTTCAATTGGCGGACTTGTGAGAGGTATAAGCTTTGACGACATTATGCTTGGAATTTCTGTAGCAAGGAATAAAAATCTTGCAAATGTATTTTACAGATTGACCTTAATCGAAGCATATGGAACTGGAATGCCAAGGATTATGCGAAGTTATAATGGTTTTGATGCTTCACCTAAAATAGAAACTTCAAGCAATGCCTTTAAGATCACGCTGCCAAATGTGAATGAGATATCAAAAAGTAATTTTTTATATGAAAAGGAGGCTATTTACAGAACTGATTTCTTGACCGAAAGTGAAAGCATCGTCCTAAATCTATTTAGGAACAAAGGATATATTACTAGAAAGGAAGTAGAGGTAAATTTGAACGTTTCACAAGCTAAGGCGGTAAGAATATTAAAAGGACTTGTGGAAAAAGGAAAGATTAGGATTGTTGACCAGGGGAAAAATACTAAGTATACAAAATAAAGGAGTTGTTATTATCAAATATGCTTTGATTTCAGGTATCCATGGAAATCTTCCAGCTCTTGAAGCTGTGATTGAAGATGCTATAAAGAACAATGTGGACCAATATGTATTTCTTGGGGATTATTGCATTAGCTTAGCATATCCAAATGAGGTTCTTAACTGTATATTTTAATGAGGCTTCCTCAAGAAATCATTATAAAAAAAGATGATCGTCTTCCTATTTTTATCTTCCATAAACCTCAAAGATATTTTTTAAATACAAGTCCATCTATTCTTGGTCCACATTACTTTGCAAAAGGGATGGATGATAAAAAGTTTGATTGTAAATCATATAATACTTATTCCAATGCCATATTAAACTGTGATACTAAGTTACACACAATTATTTCGAAATTAGAAAGAGGAGTTTATATTTTTGGACATACCCACATTCCTTTATATTGGGAAAAAGAGGGGAGGTTGCTTGTAAATCCTGGTTCATGTGGATTGCCCCTTGATTTTAATCGCAATGCATCTTATGGGATATTAGAATGGGTAGGAAACTCATATGAAGCAGAAATAAGGCGAGTTGCATATAATATAGATGAGATAATAAACTATACAAAAAAATCGGACTATGCAAAGGATGTTAAAGTATGGTCCAGTATTATTTTAAAGGAACTGGAAACAGCTAGAGAGCAAGCTATACCTTTTATACATTTTGCAGAAAAATATGCAACTGATATTCAGGATATGGTGCGTCCTTTTAGTGAAGAAACATGGAATTCTGCTTATGAAGAATGGCATAAGTAAGTAGATAATTTTAGTTAATAAAAATATATAAAAACAAGCCGAAATTTTTTTAAGCTTGTATTATTGATTATTTGGGACTATCTAGCTTAAACCAATTCTCAGTCGACCAAAGCATTCATCCTTGAAACGTTTTGGAGTTTCATCACATTCTTCATATTATTAAAAGAAGAGTATAAAGAATAATCATAAAAAATTAGTAAAAGCACATAATAGAAATAAGCAAATATCCGTAATAAATGTCTCTACTTTGCTATTTGATCTAAAGACATTTCCTCAATTTTATGATATAATTTTTTTATAAACTTGAGAGGAATAGTTACATGATAAAGTTAAAATATACACTAAGAAATGATCTATTATTTAAAATGGTCTTTACAAAATTTCCAAATTTATTGAAAATACTCATGTCTGAGCTACTCAGTATAGATTATAAGAGCATTAGTCAATTTGAGATATTAAATACTGAGATACCACCAGAGATCTTTGGAACCAAGTTTTGTCGATTTGACATTATTATGAGGATAAATGGACGGCTAGTGAACTTAGAAATTCAGAATAGGGATCAGGGTAATTTCGTAGAGCGTAGTTTATTTAATTGGGCCAGAGAATATTCTACAGCACTACCAATGGGAGAGGATTATAAAGATTTACCGGTCACAATAGTTGTAAGCATACTTAATTACAATCAGTTTGATCATAAAGAGTATCACTCAGAGTTCCATCCTCTTGAAGTAACACATTATATGCCACTCTCAGATAAAATGGTTATGATGTATTACGAATTGACAAAATTGCCTAAAAGATTAGATCCAAATAATCTTTTAGAATTACTGTTACATCTATTTGCTGCAGATACAGAAGCAGACTTAGCAAAGATAAAAAAATTGGAGGTTAGTATAATGCAAGAGGCTATAAAAGCATATCAAACAGTTTCTAATTCAGCTGAATTTAGGGAGTTGGATCGAATGCTTGCAAAAGCTCGTCACGACGAAGCACAAGCTTTGGCACATGCGAAAGAAGAAGGTAGAGTTGAAGGAGAAAAAATTGGTTTAGTAAAAGGTAAAGAAGAAGGTAAAAGAGAAGGTAGAGTTGAAGGTAAAAGAGAAGGTAGAGTTGAAGGTAAAAGAGAAGGAACATTAGCTATAGCAAAAAATCTATTATTAATAAATTTACCACTTGATCAAATAGTTAAAGCTACAGGTTTGACACATGAAGAAGTTGAAACATTACGAGATGCTAATTAATATTAAAGATGTTCATCATAAACGCACTGAATTGGTTAATTTAGAACGTAGACGGAATAAAAAGACACTAAGGAAATCAAGGAAAATACTAGAAGTGTATTAATGAATAAAAAATAATACAAGCTGAAAAAAATAATTTTCTCGGCTTGTATTAATGTTTATTTGGAGTCTAATAAAGAAAAAGAAATAAATACTACTATTAACTATTACCAGTATTCATTATTCATTATTCACTATCTCAATTCACTTTCTTACTTGTCCATTCCCATAAATAATATATTTTTGAGATGTCAATTGCAAAAGTCCAATAGGTCCCCTTGCATGAAGTTTTTGATTGCTTATTCCAATTTCAGCACCAAATCCAAATTCAAATCCATCTGTGAATCTGGTTGAAGCATTCACATACACGGCAGCAGCATCGATTCTCTCTAGAAATGCTCTTGCATGTTCATAGTTTTCAGTTACAATAGCTTCAGAATGGTGAGTGCCGTATTTATTTATATGATCAACTGCTTCATCAAACCCTTTTGTGATTTTAACAGCGATTATCATATCCAAAAATTCTGTTTCATAATCTTTTTCAGTAGCCTTTTTTGCAAAAGGTACTAGTTTACAAGTTTTTTCACATCCTCTGATTTCTACACCTAAATCGTGAAGTATCCCTGCAATACGTGGTACAAACTCTGTGGCTTGTCTTTCATCTACAAGTAAATTTTCAATAGCATTGCACACTCCTGGTCTCTGAGTCTTTGCATTTATGGTTATCTTCTCAGCCATATCCAAATCAGCAAACTCATCCACATAAACGTGATTGTTTCCGGCAGTAGCCATTATAACAGGAATTGAAGAATGCTCTAAAATTATTTTCTTTAAACCTTCGCCGCCTCTGGGGATCAATAAATCGATGTATTTATCCATTTTTAAAAGTTCAATGGTGGATTCCCTATTTGTATCGCTTACAATTTGCACGCAATCTCTTGAAACGTGAGCTTCATCCAAAGCTTCTGTGATAGCTTCTGCGATTGCTAAATTTGAATTAATAGCTTCCTTCCCGCCTTTTAAAATGACGCAATTACCTGATTTTAAAGTGAGTCCAGCCACGTCAGCAGTGACATTAGGTCTTGATTCGTATATTACTGCTATAACACCGATAGGTACTCTCCTCATTCCAATTTCAAGCCCGTTAGGTCTACGAAATCCTCCGGTTATCTCTCCAATAGGGTCGGGAAGTTCAGCAATCTGTCTAAGTCCATCTGCCATGGCTTCAATTCTACTTTTGTTTAAAGTGAGCCTGTCGATCAATGCATTAGTTAGCTTATTTTCTTTTCCATTTTTAATGTCGATTTCATTTTTGCTGATTATATTTACCTCATTTTTGATTATATTGTCAGCAATCTTTCTGAGGGCTAAATTCTTCTTATCGGTGGACATATATGCTAACTTATAAGATGCTTCTTTCGCTCTTTTGCATATTTCTAATATCATATTAACATCTCCTTCTTACAAATAAAGTTCCTACCTGTTTTTCATTTAAAATATCTCTAATTATGTTTGGGTTTTCACCATTGACGATGATCATGTCGATTCCTTTTTCATTAGCTATTTTAGCAGCTCTTATCTTTGTAACAAATCCTCCAGTTCCAAATTTTGATCCGGCATCTCCTGCAGATTTTTCAATATTTTCATCGATATTTTCAATAACTGGTATATACTTTGCATCGGGATTCTTTTTTGGATCGTCATCGTACATACCATCGGTATCAGTAAATAAAACAAGTAAATCAGCACTTACAATTATAGAAACATATGCAGATAAAGTATCATTATCGCCAAAATTAGTGAGGTGTAAGATTTCCTCGATTGAAATTGCATCATTTTCATTGACAATAGGTAAAATATTGCTCTCAATTAATGAATTCATCATATTTGTAGCATTACTTAAAGAAATTTCATCTTCAATTACACTTTTTGTAAGCAATACTTGTCCTACTGAATGTCCATATTTTGAAAAAAGTGTGCTGTACATATACATGAGTTCACACTGTCCTACAGCTGCCACAGCTTGTTTTTCAGGGATGTTTGATAACTTTTCTTTCATGTTTAATTTTGACATCCCAACTGCTATTGCTCCTGAAGTTACGAGGACAATCTCTCTTCCAGAATTTAACAAATCTGATATTAAAAATGCTAAATCATCAATCCACTTTAGGTTCATTTTGCCATTTTCATAAGTCAGTGTGGATGAGCCGACTTTTATGACAATTCTCTTCGACTTTGCTATCCTTTTTATATGATTTTCCAAATTATCACCCTTAAAAGTAAATTGTTATGAATAAAAGTTTACAACATTATTATATTATAAACAATAAGATAATGTTAAAAATAGAAAGCAGGTTTTGATTCCTGCTTTCTATTTTATGAATTCGTATTTTTTTCGTGTGAGTTCTCATGTAGACCCTTTTTTTCACCATGTATAGTTCCAGTATCTTCGTGGTCTTTAGGTTCCATCCTTCTATATTCTGGATCGGTCTTTTCATTTTCTCTTGTTCTGTTTTTATTATCTTTCATTGTTTTTACCTTCCTTAATAATAATCTGTACAAGGATATCTTGTACAGAAAATTAAAATTTATTCCTAAATGGATTTATATTTAGAAAAAATTTTTACAGTTAAGAAATAAAACAATAATCCAGAGATGAGGTAAACTAAAGCAATTGGTATTGTGGAACTATTGAGTATTTGCATTGCATTAGCATCTGTGATTTCATTGCTCAATATTTTTCCTAAATTTCCTTGAATAGCTAAAGTTAATGCTAAAACCGCAATTTGAACTATTCCGCACACATAATAAAATATGATATAAGCTATTACGCTGATGACAACTCCATTGTAATTATTTTTTTTAAGCTTTGCATAGACAGATAAGCTTATTGAAAACGCCATCAGCATTGCTACAAAAATAAACTGAGTGCTTATTGAAGCTATCGTAAAAGGAACCAATTGTTTTAGTATATCTAAAAGACCTGTTAGATTTCCATTGGAATTCAATAAAATCGCCCAATAAAACATTAAAAATGCAATACAAATTAAGCCCCAAATCAATGAAGTAAATATTTTTGAAAATACTATATTGTTTACTTTTGATGGAATAGTAAAGGTAAAATAGCTCTCATTTTTGGTCATAGTATTGTAGAAATATAGAATTCTAACTATGGCAAATGTTGCAAAAAGTGCTATGGTGGCAAAAAGGCTTACTATTATTATCAAAGAGTTTAAAATACCATTATTAAATGTCATCAATATAAGGGATAGCCCTAAAAATACAGCCATTGAAATTATGATTGTGAGTATAATCTGAGAACCTGACTTAAAATCATATTTTAATAATTTGCTCAACATTTAAATACCTCCCTAAAGACACCATCTATAGATTTATTATTTTTTAATCTGATATTTTCAGCATCGTCATCTAATACTTTTTCACCATTTTTAATGAAGATGACTTTATCGATAATGTGCTCGATATCGCTGATTAAGTGAGTGGATATTAATAAGGATCCATCTTCGTGATAGTTTTTGATTATAGTTTCGATGATGAAATCCCTCGCTGCCGGATCTACCCCTGCAATAGGTTCGTCAAATATATACAGTTTAGCCTGCCTTGCCATAGTTAAAACAAGTTGCAATTTTTCCCTATTTCCTTTTGAAAGCTGTTTGATGCGATCTTTCTCATCTAAACCAACAACTTTTAGCATCTCTAAAGCTTTCACTTTATCAAAGGATTTAAAAAATTCGCTGTACATGTTTAGTGTACTAATTATTTTCATATCAGTTCTTAAAAAATCCACATCCGGTAAATAAGATATGAATTCTTTTGTGCTTGTACTTATTTTTTCTCCACATATGGATACTTCGCCAGTAAAATCGTCTATTAAAGAATTTACTATTTTGATTAAGGTTGTCTTACCGCTCCCGTTTGGACCTAAGAGACCCGTAATTGAACCCTTTTCTACGCTAAAGCTTAAATCATTTAAAGCTTTTTTTATGCCATAAAACTTTGTTACATTAGAAACCTTTAAAATTTCACTCATCCTTATGATCTCCTTTTAAATATTCGCTTATTATATTAAGGCATTCCTTTTCATCGATACCCATCTGATTCATATTATGAAAAAAATCCTTGATGATGCTACAAATCATATTTTTTTTTAATTCGTCTATGATTTTAGCGTCTTTAGTCACATACCTTCCGCTGGTCCTTTCTGAATAGAGGATTTTTTCCATTTCAAGATAGTTAAAAGCTCTTTGGACAGTATTTGGATTAACATTCACTTCCTCTGCAAACTCTCTCACTGACTTTATTTTATCGCCACATTTTAATTCTCCTTTGATTATTTTTTGCTTAACAATGTCACCAATTTGCTGATAAATAGGTATACTATTATTAAACTCCACTTTATCACCTACTTTGTATTATTGTATTAATTAAATAATACAATAATACAACCAACTTGTCAATACTAAATTAAAAAATTACTCATGTTTATTTTAATTTAGTATATACTATAATTAGTCAAAATGTGCATTTTATTATTACTATTATGAATAAAAATTAATTTAATTAAATATAATAAAGATGATGAGTTAGGAGTGGATGCTGTGAAGAAATTTAAGAGAACATATTTGATTATATTTGCTTTGATTCTCACATTTATAATAGATTTTTTTGATTTAAAGCCTGCTTTTGTGCAAGCAGCTACAGCAGATGTTACAGTTACAGAACATTATCAGACAACTGATGGTAAACCTATTCCTGGTCAGGTAGATACCACTACTATTGTGTCCTCAGGAGAAGATTATAATAAAACCGTACTAGTTATCCCAGGTTATACTGCATCAAAGTATATTGTCTCCACCTTCCCTGTTCCAGTTTCAATAATAGGACCCACAGTAACAGTACCAGCTTCGTATTTTAGTGGAGATTTTGCAGTTACTTTCCAATATTTAGTTGGAGATAATGTTACCTCTGGTTCGACAAGTTATACAATTACAGAGCACTATCAGGATACTGATGGGAAAACGCTTCAAGGGGACACAACAAGCATTGTGAATTCAGGACAAGATTATACTAAAACCGTATCAATTATTCCAGGTTATACTGCAGTGAATTATATTACTCCTGCAGGGACATTTCAGATAACAGATACTTCAGTAACTATAAGTAACATATTTATTAGTTCTGATATAGAAGTCACTTATCAATATGCAGCTGGAGAAGATGCTACTTCTGGTCCAATAAGCTGTACAGTTACAGAACATTATAAAACAACAATTGGAGATACGATTCAAGGAGATAATACTGTCATTGTTACACAAGGTGATAATTATAGTAAAGATGCACCAGATATTCCTGGTTATACTGCTGTGGATATAATTATTGCTGGTACAGCAACAGGATCGACTACAGTAAGTACTCCTATTTATGCAGATACTGAAATCACTTTTGTATATGATGTTGATTCAGAAAACACTACAGATGCCCCTGTAATAGGAGACCATACAATTACAGAAGAATATCAAACAACAAGTGGAGTTACTATTCATGCTGATACCTATACTACTGTTGCAGATGGTGGATCTTATGATAAAGATGCTCTAGCTATTCCAGATTATTTAGCTGTGGATGTGTTGGATCCTAATGGGATTTCATTAAAAAGTACTGGGATACTAATGGATCATGTCTATACTGATTTAACTGTAACTTTTTTATATGTTGATGACAAAAACAACAATGGCATAGATGATGCGGATGAAAATTCTACTGTAGTAGAGAAATTTCAGAAAGAGGATGGAACTCCTATAGCAGAAGATATTGCTACAGTAGTTGAATTTGGTGGAAGTTTTGATGCAGTTCCACTTGTAATAGAAAATTATGTTTTTACTAATTCAATAATGTTTAATGGTGAACCAAAAAGTGGATCATCACTGCAAATAACCTCAATAACGGAAAATGTAGAAGTGATCTATATTTATAAAGATGATACCGGATTCAATATAACTGAAAAATATCAAGATGAAGATGGAGCGGAACTACAACCAGATACAGTAACTAATGTCCCTAGAAACGGAAGCTATGCAAAAGATGCGCCTCCAATAGATGGTTATACTCCTGTTGCTAGTAAAATAGATGGAGTATTACAATCTGGATATAACGTTTCTACTGATAGTGTTGAAAGTGATGCTGAAATAATCTTTATCTATGCTCCAGTTAACTTGGATACAACAGAGGACACAACTTCAGTAGATACCACAGAAAATACAACTGAGGACACAACTTCAGTAGATACCACAGAAAATACAACAGAGGATACAACTTCAGTAGATACAACAGAAGATACGACTTTTAATACAACTTCAGTAGATACAACAGAAGATACGACTTTTAATACAACTTCAGTTGA
>WQUF01000219.1 GCA_009785875.1 Oscillospiraceae bacterium
TGCAAAGCTTGGTTTTGCTACTTTAAGAGCAGTTTTTATGCTTTCAATGGCGAATTCTTCAGGAGTCTCTTTTCCATATTTCAGGGTTAAATTTGGAACAGCATCCTCTAAAGTCCTCTCCAATTCTACTATGATCTGCCCAGCTTTTGTGCATTTGGGTCCTATGTCTCCATGGCAAAAAGAATCTGTAATTGTCCTATCTAAATGTATTAGCATAAATTTTATTGCTTTTCTGGCTTCCTCTTGGTCTATTACAAATGGCTCCAATAAATAATCTAAATTTCCTAAATATACAGGCATGGTGGTTATCGATGGTACATGTTTGTACATTATGAGGAGGTTATTCACAGCTTCCCAAATATCCTTAGGTGGATCCAGTCTTAAAAATTCTGAGCCTTTTTTCATGAACAAATCGTAATCCGGAAGGATATATCTAGGTCTATACGGTGCATTTCCCTCGTATAGATCGCAGATTACGCCCTCATCCCTTAAACTTTGTACTTCACCCGAAATATTTAAAACATCTATGCTATTCTCTGCTGCCCTTGCAAGAGCAACAAGTTTCTGTTCATAAGTCAATGTGGTATCTTTTATTATCTCTAAAACTCCCATAAAAACTCCTTCATAAATACTATTATCCATATATAACTGGATATTTTGTGATATTTTGAATCTCCTTATATAGTTTACTTAAACGGGGATAAATATTCTTGTATACTTTATTGAACAATTCCTGATAAAGCTTCATCTCATCTTCTTCAGGCTTAAAGATCTTTTCGTATTTTACCATATTCTTTATAGCACTTTCATAATCATCGTATACTTTTAGTCCAACAAATGAATTGATTGCAGCACCAAGTCCAGAAGTCTCAACAGTCCTCTCCCTTACAACTTCAACGCCAAACATATTAGATGTTATCTGGCATATCTCGTCTGAATTTGCGCCTCCCCCAGACACTCCAATTCTAGTCACCTTTACATTTGTCTTCTTTTCTATTAGCCCAAGCCCATCCATGAGAGCAAAATTTATTCCCTCTATTATAGCTCTATAGATATGATGCCTTGTGTGTATATCTCCAAAGCCTATTATCGCTCCTTTTGCCATTGGAGTCTTAAGTCCTGGCCCCCAATATGGTTGAAGCATGAGCCCTGCACATCCTGGAGGAATATTTGAAAGCCCTTTATCTAAAACCTCTTCTGCTGAAGTTCCTAATCTCTTTGCCTCTTCGATATCTAAATTCCCAAACTCCTTCTTATACCAGCTTATCATCCAGTATCCCCTCCAAAGGCCGATTTCCGGATTATAGTATCCCCTTATCACAGCTGGATAAGATGGCAAAAACGCAATTGGTTCCAAATATTTAGGCGAAGTGACTTGTATGGTGGATTGAGTTCCGAAGCTTAAACTTGCAAAGCTCTCATCCCTGGCCCCTACTCCTAAAGTCTCACAAGCTTTATCAGACCCACCTGCAACAACAGGAAGTCCTTCTTTAAGACCTGTTTCAAGAGACGCTTCCTTTGTCACATATCCAAGAGTTTCTCCACACTGCGTAAGTTCTGTGAGCATGTACTTTTTTACTCCCCACATGTTCCACCTAAACCACATGAAATTTTTAGGCCAATTTAAATTTTTATAATCAAAGGGAATATGACCTATCTGAGTCGCAACAGAATCTATAACCTTACCCGTCAGCTTATAATTAAAGTAAGTTGAAATCACACAATATTTGTCCACCTTTGCCCAGAGTTCCGGCTCATT
Organism: Oscillospiraceae bacterium; assembly: GCA_009785875.1. GTDB lineage: Bacteria > Bacillota > Clostridia > Clostridiales > Clostridiaceae > WQUF01. The sequence goes on from WQUF01000219.1 coordinate 1,760, forward strand.
TTCGATCATCCAATTTGCTTTGCTCTTTCTCCTGGATACCTCTAAAGCATACTTCATTCCTATAGCTTTAAAGCCTGCATTCTCAATAGCAGGTATTTTATTATTGCACTCAGCCATCCTCTGATCAGGCCACACAAAAACAGGTCTAATTGGCTTATGATCCTTATCCAGAGCAACTACTGTATCCCTCATGGTAGCGAATGAAACTCCAATAACCTTCTCCCAAATTTCACCTGCTTTTTCTTTTAAGTCCTTTAATATCCTGCAAATGACTTCCCAATAAAAATCTGCATTTTGCTCAGCATATTCAGGTTTTAATGCAAAATAAGGTTCAAATTCCTCCTTTGCATAGAATAAGCATTCTCCAAATTCATTGAATATCATAGCTCTAAAACTTTGACTGCCGCAGTCGATGCTAATAACGTATTTATCCAAAATTATTCCTCCTAAATTAAATCCAAGCATTCATCATTTGAAGCCAAGACCTTGCAATTATAAAATGTCCTTTTACATTTGGGTGTATACCATCATTTGACCAGTATTCAGGGCCCTTGATTGTACACAATTCCCCAAAGATTGAATCCAGTGGTATATATGTACAATTGTACTTCTTGGCAAGCCTTCTTACAATATCAATTTTTGAATATATATCCTTTCTCCAGGACTCCATATCGCTATTTACAGGTATTATGAATGGTTCCATGAGCACGATTTTTTTTACACCATTTAGCATTGAATCGCATATTATATCATCGTAGTGAAATAAAAATTCTTCATCTGTTAAGTAATTATCGCTGTAATATTTATCCCAAATATCATTTATCCCTATTAATAATGTTATGATATCAGGATGCAAATTGACACAAGTTTCCTTCCACCTTTTTTTTAAATTTAATATACTATCACCATCCACACCTTTATTGACGATATTTACATCATATTCAGGATAGATAGATTTAATATACGTATCAATGAAAAAAACATATCCATCTCCAAGAGAATTTTCATTGCACGAGATGATGTTTCCAGCAGTAATGCTGTCCCCTTGAAACACAATAGTACTAGCTTTATTTATGAACATAATAATTCTCCCATACCAAATAAATTTCTGTTTAAAATGATTAAGATTGGTCAATTATTTACTTATATAATATTTTAATTTCTGGTTTAATTAATATATTATTGCTTTTAACTGAGCTTTTTTGTGTTATAATATTAAAACACTATTCAATAGTAGGAGGAATTCATTTTGTGTGGATTTGTTGGTTTTTATAAAAACGAAGCAATTAATGATTACGATACCGAAAAATTAGAAATCATGGCAGATGTAATAAAGCATAGAGGTCCTGATTCATCTGGAATTTTTGTCACTAAAAATCTAGCATTTGCATTTAGAAGGCTCTCATTCATAGATTTGGAAAATGGAACTCAGCCTTTCACTTGGAATGGTGGCAAATTAACAGGAATATTCAATGGTGAGATTTACAATTATATAGAATTAGGGGAAGAGTTAAAGAAAGACGGTTATGAATTTAAGACCCGGGCAGAGATTGAAATCATACTATCCCTATACGATAAATATGGAGTAGATTTTGTTAAACATCTAAGAGGAATGTTCTGCATCTTAATCTGGGACAGGGATAATAATAGGCTCGTTGCTTGCCGTGATCCTTTTGGAATAAAGCCATTTTACTACATAGATCATGAAGATGGTCTTTACTTTTCATCAGAATCCAAAGCTTTTATGTATCACGAATCTACTTATAGAAATGAAATAGATAAGACTTCTCTTCAAAATTATTTGACTTTTCAATTCGTACCTGAGCCAAATACCATATTGAAGCATATAAAAGTTGTACCTGCAGGCAATATTTTGATCAAGGATTTTAAAGAAAAGCCTGTAATCAAAGAATATTTTGAGATAAAATTTAAGCCGGTGCCGATGCCTAAAGATGAGAGGATAAAGGAAATAAGGAGAGTCCTTGAAAATTCTGTTGAAGTTCACATGAGAAGCGATGTCCCAATTGCTACATTTCTTTCAGGCGGCATAGATTCAACTATAGTAACATACCTTGCGTCCAAGATAGATCCAAAGATAAAGAGCTACACCGTTGGATTTGAAGTAGAAGGATATTCAGAGATTTCTCAAGCTAAAGAGACATCTGAAAGGCTTGGGATAGATAACATTCAATTAAATGTATCGGCTAAAGATTATATGGATGAACTTCCAAAAATAATATGGCATTTAGATGGACCTGTTGCCGACCCTTCGGCCATACCAATTTATTTCATATCGAGAGAATGCGCTAAAAGCTATAAAGGAGTCCTTTCCGGTGAAGGGAGCGATGAAATATTTGGTGGGTACAACATCTACGGTGAAGTTATACCGCTTAAGGTATTCAATAATGTTCCTGTTCCTGTGAAAAATGCCCTATCCTCATTTGCAAACATTCTACCCGATGGAGTAAAAGGGAAGAGCTTCATTAAAAGAGGCTGTGTACCGCTTGAAAGAAGATATGTAGGAAATGCATTTATATTCAATGAAGAAGAAAAATCTAAAATTCTGAGAACATATGATAAGAATAAGCCATATTATAAAACTATAGCTAATTTATATGACTATGTTAAAAACGAAAACAGGCTTATAAAGATGCAATATATCGATATGCAGACCTGGCTTAAAGGGGATATCTTAGTGAAATCAGACAGGATGACAATGGCTCAAAGCTTGGAATTAAGGGTTCCATTCCTGGATGTAGAGGTATTTAAGGTCGCTTCAAAGCTAACTGAAAGCGATAAAGTGAATTCTAAAAATACAAAGATACTCTTGAGAGAAGCTTTTAAAGATGTTATATACGAAGATGCAGTGGAGAGGAAAAAGCTTGGTTATCCTGTTCCTATAAGGGTTTGGCTTAAAAATGAGATGTACGATTGGGCTAAAAAAATAATAAAAGAGTCTGGAACCGATAGATATATAGTTAAATCAGAAGTATTAAAGCTTTTAGATCTTCACAGAGGAAACAAAGGGGATTATTCGAGGAAAATATGGACTGTCCTTGTCTTCATGCTATGGCATAAGATATTTATAGAGGATTATTCCAAAGCTGAATACGATAGCTATGAAGAAATTGCAATTGATAAAGTGTAAGATTTTTGCATAATAAATAATATTTACTAAGCACACATATTTATTCGGGTGCAACAATTTTTTGGTGGTTTTACTCATTTTTTATGAATAAATAACATCAAAAAGTTGTTGCACCTTTTCATCTTTGATCTTTACTGTATTAATCGTGTCTTTATATCCATAACTTCT
>WQUF01000220.1 GCA_009785875.1 Oscillospiraceae bacterium
AATAAAATGTGACGATAATGATGATAAAGTATATACTATAAAATTTTGTTAAAATATTTTCTAAAAAGTGAAATATTTTTTGGAAATTTCTGGTTTATATGTGCAAAGGGTAAAATAATTTTAGATAGGGGGGATTCATTATTCATCACAAACGAACATTACTTGTCTATACATTTTCACATTTATGCGTAGATTTTAGCTGCTTTTTTATGATTTTTTCTTGGTTTTCAAGTGGCATCGATTCAATTGAAACCGTCAATTTAGGCATCTTATTTTATAATATTATTGCCTTTGGTCTTCAGCCAATCATAGGCTATGTATGTGACACTTATAAAAGAATACCTATTGCAGCATTTGGATATTTACTGCTGATTATAGGATTGTTTTTTATGAATATTCCAACCATATCAATTATCCTGATGGCGACTGGTAACGCATGTTTTCACATAGGTGGTGGTATAGATAGCTTGCGATACGCTGAAGGTAAAATGGTAAGAAGCGGTATTTTCGTGTCTTCAGGAGCTTTAGGTGTTGTACTTGGTACTTTAGCTGGAAAGAGCAATTTCTTATCGATGTATTTTCCAGTTGGACTACTCTTAATATGTATAATATTATTCTTTGTTTTTTGTTCAAAACAAATAGACCCACAATGTTTAAAAACCACTTTCGCCATAACTAACCCAAAACTGAGATTTGAAACTATTATCCTGCTAGCTTCTATCTCCATCATAATTCGCTCATATGCTGGTTCCATTCTTCCAATAGAATGGAGGACGACTACCATATTATTCTTATTTCCTGCTATTGGAGCATTTATTGGGAAAGCATCTGGAGGGTATTTAGCGGACAAGTTTGGAGCAAAGAGAATCGGCATTATGAGTCTAACACTCGCAGCAATTTTGTTGAGCTTAGGTTATATGAATCCTTGGATTTATTTAATTGGTATTGCTTTCTTTAACGTGAGCATGTCCATAACTCTTTGTTCCATTGCTTCACAATTAAATAAGAATCCAGGGCTAGCATTTGGGATTACGACGCTGGCTTTACTTTGCGGAAATGTGCCAACATTCTTCTTTACACCGCCATTGATTCCAGTTACTTTTGCTTTATTGACGATTTTCTCTGTAATATGTCTTCAATTAATTTTAAAAGGAGGGAGAAAAATATGAAGACCGTATTAATTGATGCTGGTAGTCCACTCGGTTATGAAATACTCTTTGGTTTCCCTATTTTCATCATAATAGTTATTCCCTTGATAATTTTAGTAATAAAATTGATCAAGATGGCTCGAGATGAAAGCACTATAAAACCAAAAGATCAAAAAAATAATAGCCATGATGAGCAAAATAAATGATATTAGAATTAGAAATATTGTTTTATTATTTATTGATAACAATTCTTGTAGAAGGAATAGCCATTTTTATAATATTTAGGCACTTAAAATATATTTACTACAGCCTTTTGTGTAATATTTTAACAAATCCTGCTTTGAATTTATTGTTATTATATTCAAACAGATTTGGACCGGAAGCGTATTATTTAACGTTTTTATTTGGTGAAATTGCAGTGGTTTTTATCGAAGCATATGTATACAATTACATCTGCAGATTTGGATTTAAAAAGTCCATTATATTATCTTTTGTACTAAATGTTCTATCTTGTGGAGTGGGATTTCTAGTAAATATGTTATGATAGGTTAAGCTTCATATTCTTCCGGAACTCGGTAGTATGGAACTTAAAAGGCTTTCTACTACATCAATCAGCGAATTTGCTCAAACAAAACTTCAATGTGGTCGAAAAGATAAAGATGGCAGACTTTCACCTATTTAAGCGTATCACAGAAACAGCGAAAATTTTAAATGCAAATTTCCATTGTTTGAGAAGTACTTTTGCAACACTTATATATCCCTAAGCCCAAATATTTCTCATTTGGGCTTAATTTTTTACAAGAGTAGCTTATAATTATAATCATAAATGTACATTATACATGTACATAAAACATAAAGAAAATTGGATTGTAAACAAACAAGTTGCTTTTCCAACAGTTTTACCATGTTTATTTCAATCCATACATCTAAAGGTTTAATATCTTTTCCTAAAATTTTAAATGCTTTTTCTAGATTTAGAAGAATTAATTTATTGAATTCATTTTTATCAATAGCAAATTTTCTGCAACTTCGACCTTTTGATTTTTCATTAACAATTGATTTATACTTTTTAAGTTCATCTTTTGCTATTATGAGATTTATATAATTTGGGTCAGGTATTTCTGCTCTATGATAAAAAGATTCAACCATAGGATAATTGATATATAATTTACCATTATCAGAAGATTCATTAAAGTGGTTTTGCATTTGAGAAATTTTATTTGAGCTAAATTGTGGTTCTTGTGGATCTAAATCGAAGATAAGCAGTATATCAGTATACTTGTCATCAAAGAGAAGTTTTTTATTAGGTTCCTTTTCCCTTGAACGAAGTACTTGAAGTAAATCCAAGGAATCTTGAATAATCTGATTATGAAAATACTCTTTATAAAGTACATATATATTAGTACAATATGCAACGATCTCATACTTGATATCAAGTTCCTCATAACTTTCAAATAATTTCCTCATGATTTTCTTATCTGTCTTTCCTTCGACTAACACAAGAACTTTTTTCTTGTTAAGTTTATCCATCAAATTCACCACTAATATATAATTTTTCCAAGTTATGACCTTCTCGAAGTTCACGATTGGTCGCATTTGCAAATGATACAAGTTTTTCTGGAGTTAAAATGAAATAGCAATCAGGGCGCATTATTCTGTTTGATAAAAGGTTTGTATTGTGGGAAGTAAGTATTGTTTGAAAAGATTGCTGCTCTTCTAGCATTTTAACGATGGCTTCAGATAATTCCACATGGTAAAAGGCATCAAACTCGTCAATAAATAAAAATGATACTTCTTTAGCAATTTTCATCCAATAAAAAGTTGCATATAGTGCTCTCGTTCCGCTAGAAACAGTTTTAAAAAATCTAAGAGGTCTTTTTTTATTAAAGTACAGTACTTTTTCTCCAGCAGGATCTACTTTAGCAATCAAGCTTTCATGGATGCCATATTTATTCAGAAACTCTTCAAACTCTTTAAGATTGTCGTTTTCAAATATGAATTCATAATAATCATCTCTGTTTGGATTATATCCTATATGATAGTTTTGACTAATGGTCTGGAACCACAACATTTTTGAAATAAATCGTACAAGTTCTTTTAATGGTAAAACATCCTCAGCTTTTGAATTATTGACAATATATCGCAATACAGAGAGGTTAGTATCTCTAAATTCAAAATTTAAATAAGGAACATATTTTTTCAGGTTATTAAAATTACTTTCTTTAGTTATGAAATCGTAAGAAAAAATTTGTTCACCATCAACAATAACTTCCTCATATGATAGCTCAGAGGTATTAGATTTACGGTAAATATAGGATACTTCTGAATTACCAAATTTAAAATCATAATGAAACTCTGCATATTTAGCGGCATTGTCAGCATTTAGATAATCGTTATATAAAAAGAAAGAAACCACACTATTATTTGTTAAGTGAGTTGTGATATCAAACAAAGCAAGTCCTAAGTTTGTTTTTCCCACAGCATTTTTGCCATATACAATTATTTTATTGAGCAGATTATTTTTAATACAGCATTTATTAAATTGATATTCCCTTACATCAGTAAAATCAAGTATAATAGGATTAGAAAAGTTTTTAAAGTTTACGAATTCAAATCGTTTTAGCATAAAATCACCTCATGTACTACAAGTATAAATGTTTTTAGTTTTCAAATCAACATTTGCCGTAAAAAAATTACTGCATTGAAACAATTAAATAGAAAAATAAAAGGAAGCATAAACACTAAAAAAAGTGCATAAAAACTTCCTTTGTTTTTTATTTTGTCGCCTTAAGTTATATATTATTGATCTAATTTTTTAAGCACGATAGCAGTTCTACAAGGGATATATATTTTAAAACCAATATCATCTGACATATACACGTAATCCTTGGAGATCCTGTTAAATCCTCCAAAGTTAGCATCATCGCTGCTAAATATTACCTCATAATATCCTCTCTCATAAATTCTAACCAAATAATCTGGTTCGGAAAGGCTAGGATGAAAATTAAATAAAAATAGCAGATTTCCTTTTTTATAAGCCAGGATCAGCTTTTCTTGATCTATGTAAATATTCCTCACCTCTTTTGAACTTAGTATGGAATATTTTTTTGTAAAGTTAATCATAGCCTTATCAAAATTATATAGATATTGGAATTTTAAATTGCAGTCATTTACAAGATGCCATTGCCTTTTAGCATATTTATAGCTTAAATTATTGCCTACTCTTGGAAAGTCGATCCACTCAGGGTGACCAAATTCATTGCCCATGAAGTTTAAATATCCCTCTCCACCCAAAGTTAAAGTCACAAATCTGATCATTTTATGCAGTGCTATAGCTCTATCTATTATTATATTGTTATCATCTTTGTTCATGTGGAAATACATTTCTTTATCAGCAAGCCAGAATATGATTGTTTTATCCCCAACAAGAGCTTGGTCGTGGGATTCACAATATGCTATGTTTTTTTCCATAGGTCTTCTCGTTGTCAATTCGTACCACATCTTCCAAAGGTCCCATTTCTCATCTGGTACTTCCTTTAAAGTTTTAATCCAAAAATCAGGTACACCCATGGAAAGCCTATAATCAAACCCGATGCCTCCATAAGAAACAGGTAGACACATTCCGGGCATTCCGCTCATATCTTCAGCTATGGTGATTGCAGAAGGCTTTACTTCATTGATTAAATCTGTCGCAAGCTGAAGATATGTTAAAGCCTCCTGGTTCGTCTCTTTTCCAAAATATTTGCTGTAATTATCGAAGCTTATTCCAAGACCATTATTGTTGTAGATCATGGAAGTCACACCATCAAATCTAAATCCATCAAAATGATATTCGTCCAGCCAAAATTTAATATTAGATAATAAGAAATGCACAACTTCCGGCTTACCATAATTAAATATCTTGGA
>WQUF01000221.1 GCA_009785875.1 Oscillospiraceae bacterium
CGAAATTTTTAGAAAAATCATCTCTAATTAACGTTTTTAGAGCTGTTTTTCTAAAAAATTTAGATTTTGAATGAGTCCTTAGTTGAAATAACGTAGTGCTGCAGTTAAAGTAATGTAGTGCTACATTTGCTCTTATCTTAGGATAATATATACAATATATACAGAATAAAATTTTATTAATCAGAAGGTAATGATATGAAAAAAATGCTTAGTTCTATTACTTTTGCTTTGTTAATTATAGCTTTACTATCAACAAACAAAAAATTCACTCTTAGTAACAATATAATGGATTCATCAAATATATCTGATGTTCTGCTTGAAACGTGTTCTAATTTACTTACAAGCAATGTAGATGTTAATAGTTTGAATCAGGAAAATGTACTAGAAAAGGCTGGTATTTCTGTTGTTGATGATAATGTAACTTTACTAGATAATCAGATTCATGAAAGTGATTATGGTGGATCTTACATCGATGATGAGGGAAATCTTAATGTATTATTGGTTGATGGAAGTAGTTCTTTGAACAATATAGTAAAGAACAATAATCGAAATATTTCAAAAAAAGTTATTACAAGTAATGATAATTTGAGAAATAACAAAAAAGTCATATTGAAGAAATGTAAATTTTCTCAAAGAGATTTGATGTCGGTTCTGAAATTAATAACGTGCAATGTAAATAATATGATTAATCTATATATCGGTTCAGGTGGTATCAATACAGAAAAAAACAAAGTAGTTATTGGAATCCTAAACAGTGATAAAAGCAAAGAAAACAACATAAAGAATTTTGTCAAAAAAAATTCAAAGTTTACATCAAATCAAGTAAATGACATTCTATCATTCGAGTGTTTAACAAAACTACCTAGCTTTTAATACCAAAATTACTCATAAAAGGGTTACTTATAAAAGATGAGGATTTTCTTATCGCCATAAGAAGTTAAGATTGTGTCAAATTCAGTTTTTTCTTCAACAACTGGACCTGCAGCAGGGTCTGCTACTGCTTGATCTTGGATTATCCAGTACATAAGTTCGCTATTTCAGCTCTAAAATAGGATTTTTTGGAGTTAACTAATGGACTAGTCTTATTGATATTTTGTTTAATCAAGTTCAAAATGCATTTGACATTTTTTCTTTTGTGATCATATACTAAATTATGGGTACTTAATCTTATAAAAAATTTATTGTTTTAACTAAACATATCAGATCATGATTCCTTAAATACCTAATAGGAGATGATATTATGGGTTTATACTTTAATCCACAGAACTATGATTTTGCAAAATGTTTGCGCTCTGAAATATATGTAGATAAATCCGGTATTATTTCATATACAAATAAGGTATTTAATACGCTGCAATGTTACATTTGTGTCAGCCGTCCACGTCGTTTTGGGAAAACAATAACAGCTGCAATGCTAAATGCTTATTATAACCGGGATTATAAATCAGAAGAGATGTTTGAAAATCTAAAAATATCAAAGGATGTTACATTTAAAACGCACTTAAATAAATATGATGTTATCTACTTAAATATACAAGATTTCTTAAGCGAATCTACTACAGTAAATGAGATGATTAAAAATATCAACGAAAGCATTGCAGACGATATATTAGAGATTTATCCTAAGTTAAATAAATATATTTCTAAAGGGAAATATATAGCTGCTTTAAATTCTCTATTCATTATTACAAAAACTCCTATTACATTCATCATTGATGAATGGGATTGTGTATTCAGAGAGTATAAATCAGATACAAACGCTCAAAAAGTTTATTTGGATTTTCTTAGAACTCTATTAAAGGATAAGCAATACGTTGGTTTAGCATATATGACAGGTATATTGCCTATTAAAAAAATTGGCTCGCATTCAGCATTAAATATGTTTAATGAATTTTCAATGTCTGATCCAAGAGAACTTGCTGAATTTGTTGGGTTTACTCAAAATGAAGTTATATCACTTTGCAAAAGATATAAAATGGGCTACGAAGAAATATCTAGATGGTATAATGGATATAATTTCCCAAGAGTTAAGTCCATATATAAAAATGACATGGTTACATTCAAAACTAATGATGATATACTCACCTTGCTTATTCATTTAGGATATTTAGGATATGATCTAGAAAAAAAAGAAGTGTTCATCCCTAATAAAGAAATTAGAGATGAATTTGTGACAGCTATAAGAGATACAGATTGGAATGAAATAATAAATGCAATACAGTAAAAGATACTAAGCGTCATGAATGCATGATTAAACGATTTGTAAGCATGTCTTGAGAGAGGATTGATCATCTTGAATAAACAAACCATAAACAAACTTTCACTTTTTTTAAAAGGCTTTTCAAAGAGATACGAAGAAAATAATGATTTTTTTATTAACATATCCTTTGTTTTTAAATCATCAGGAAAAGAATTTAAAGGAATTTGTGAAACAGTAGATAAGAAATTCATATTAAATTTTTACGGTAACAATTCTTTTAATACACTTCAAGAAGTATTTGATAAACTTTGTGAATATGCAATTAATTACGATACTCTTAATATAGACTACATAGAACGAGGATATAAAATATTCATAACTTGCGATGGTAAAAATGTTAAAATAAAAAATGAAGAAATTAAAGATGAATCCAATGAGGATTTTAGCATATTATCAAATAGGGACTATATAATCAAATCAGGTTCTGCTAAGGATCTCTTAATTGCTATTGACATCATGACAAAAGATGGCAAGATTAAAAATGATAAGATAAGGAAATACAATCAAATAGATCATTACCTGGAAGTGATTCAAGACTGTTTAGATGAAATCCCAAAAAATAAAAGGATCAACATTTTAGATTGTGGATGTGGAAAATCATATTTGTCCTTTGCTTTAAATTATTATCTGACAGAAATAAAAAAATTAAAGGTGAATTTTATAGGAATCGATGTTTCAAAAAAAGTCATAGATTCTTCAATTAAAATAGCTAAGGATTTAAATTATAAAAATATGGAATTCATTCAGACAGATATAAAGGATTTTCATCCTAACATTGATATCTATATGGTAATTTCCCTTCATGCCTGTGATACAGCTACAGATATGGCTCTTTCCTTTGGAGTTTTGAATGATGCTAAAATAATAATTTCCAACCCTTGCTGCCATAAAGAGATGCTAAGCCAGTATAGTTATGAACCTTTTAATGAAATACTAAAGCATGGCATTTTAAAAGCAAGGATAGCTGATTTTTTAACAGATGGAATGAGAGCACTTCTTTTAGAAGGATATGGATATGATGTTTCTGTTTTAGAGTATATATCGCCACTTGAGACTCCTAAGAATGTCTTGATAAAAGCAGTGAAAAGACATGAAAAAAATGAATCCTATATAAATAAATATAGAGAACTAATGAATGCATTAAATATTTATCCTGCGTTTTATGATTATTTAAATAATTAAAGCTTTAGTTTTAGCTAAAGCTTTAATTACTTGGTTAGAAAATAAGTTGGAATTACAGCTTAATTGTGCATAGTGAATAAACATGCGACAGCATGTTTATTCATTATGCAACAGCTTCTAATTCTTTAATAAATACTTAGAAATTGTGGAGTCCATATCCAGCTTACATTTTTCCTTTTTATAGTGAACGCAATTATCACAGGAATTTGAAATATAACTTAAATACTGATCACTACTACCTTTAAATTTAAACATAGGACAATTATCTGCGATGATAAAATTTTTTTCGTTATACATAATAGATTTCACCTCTACACTTATATCTGATATTATGCGTAAAATTTCTATTATATATTCACTTTTACATAGTCCTCGTTATAAATACTTCATCAAATTTACTTCTCATTTTAACAAAAGCCCTTTGAGCAGTTAGCATATCATCAAAAAAACCAAAAACTGTAGGTCCGCTCCCTGTCATCATTGATCCTAACGACCCAAAGCTGAGGAGTTCTTTTTTAATTTCTTTAATCTTCGGATGCATTCCAATTGTAACATTTTCTAATAAATTTCGCATTTCCCTGCAGACAAGAGGTAGATTATCCCTCTCAATTGCTTGTTTTAATATTCTATTATCAGGATGCTTAAAGATTTTAGACATGTCGAATCTTTTATAAATTTCAGTGGTTGACACTCCAAAATTCGGTTTTACAACGACTAATATCTTATCTTTAAACGATTTAATATTAGTTATCTTCTCACCTATACCCCTACAAATAGCAGTCCCCCCAGATATACAAAATGGAACATCCGATCCTGTTTTAACTGATAATTCCCTAAGTTCATCATTATTCACTTCTGGTTTAAACATGCTTCTGAGCCCTCTATAAACTGCAGCAGCATTGCTGGATCCACCTGCCATTCCAGCAGAAACAGGTATATTCTTTTTAATTACAATATTCACACCTTTATGGATATCGAAAACGTTAAAAAAATGTTCAGCTGCTTTATATGCAGTATTTCTATTATCATTTGGCACATATTTTTTGTTGCATCTTATTATAATATCTGAATCGTCGGTAGGCATAAGTTCTATGATATCATATAAATCAATGGTCTGCATTATCATGTCAACTTCATGGTAACCATCTTCTCTTTTTCTTAAAATATCTAAACTTAAATTTATTTTAGCATATGATCTTAGTAACATTTATTTGAGCTCCTATCGAATTAACACCAAATGTTTTACTTTAATTCTACCATATCAAATGAAAAATTAGAAACAAAAACATTGATTATTTAGCAAATTTAACTAAATAATCAATGCTTAGTCTATTCTACTGCCTTTAATTTCTTATCGACTCTATATTCCTCTATTAAACCTTGCAAAAGTTTATAGTTTTCATAGAATATCACAATACAATCTCCTGGCTGTGACATTGAGAGTGCTTTTCTAAGTGCATTCTTTTCTTTTAAACATATATTTACTTTACCAAGGCTATAACCTTCCTGCAATATAGATTTCTTTAAAAGTTTAGCAACCTCTCCTTCTTTTCTACCTCTTTTATCTTCATCTTCCTTTATTATTATTCGAGAAAAGAATTTCGTAGAGATCTTTCCAACTTCCATAATATGATCATTAGTCCTATCTCCGGGCATACCAATAACACCTATTAAATTGTTATAATTCAATTTATTTAGTGACTCCAGCGTGCATCTATATCCTTCAATATTATGACCATAATCTAAAATTACTGTTACGCCATTAATATTAAATAAATTAAATCTGCCATAGTTATACTTTTCATCTAGCAAGAATGACTTTAATCTATCTTGTATGATCTTTAAATCTACATTTAAAGCAATTACAGCAGTTATTGCCGCAAGCGCATTTTCAATATTATGCTCAAGCTTTCCTTTTAGAGTGATTGGGATTTCATTTATCTTTATAATCGGTGTTAGAATGTTATTTTGCTCAAAACAGACGTAACCATTTTCAATAAACACAGCTTTATTTCCACTATTTAAATGGTCCTTTATTAGCTGATTGTCTTTAGTTTTTGAAAATAATATTATATTTCCACGTGATCTATCCTTTATAGTCATGCTCCACTTATCATCTGCATTGAGGATACAATAGCCATCGCTTTTTACAGCTTCAATAACTAAAGCTTTAACTTTTGCAAGTTCCTCCATGCTATTTACACCATCTAAACCTAAGTGGTCTTCTGTTATATTTGTTATGACTGCTACATCTGCCTCTTCATACGCAAGACCACGCCTTATAAGACCTCCTCTTGCTGTTTCAAGAACTGCTGCATCCACTTCTCTATTCAATAAAATGCTCATAGCAGACGTATAACCTGTAGTATCTCCTTCTTCAATGCATTCATCATTTATATATATTCCATTAGTTGTAGTCATGCCAACAGTCTCTTCCTGACCTCTAAGTATATGTACAATCAGTCTGGTAGTTGTGGTCTTTCCATTTGTACCAGTGACAGCAACTATTGGTATATTTTCATAGCCATCTTTATAGTATAAATCCAGAAGATCTTTACCGATATTTTTTGAGTCTCCTGATGTGGGGAATAGATGCATTCTTATTCCTGGAGAAGCGTTAATTTCAAGTATTGCACCATTTGTTCGTGTGATTGGCTCGCTTATATCTTTGCAACATATATCAATGCCACATATATCCATATTTACAGCTCGTGCTGCCCTTTGACATATCCTAATATTTTCACGGCAAATAAGATCTGTACAATCTATTGCACTTCCTCCTGTGGATAGATTAGCATTATTTCTTAACACAATCTCTTCACCAACGTTTGGAATATCATTTATAGTGAGATCCTTTTCTTTTAAGTTTGATATAAGTTTTTCGTCTATTATGATCTTTGTTAAAGGCTTTTCATGCCCTTCACCTCTTAATGGATCAGCATTTATTCTCTTTATTAGCTGCTTTATAGTGCTTACTCCATCTCCAACTATAGTGGGAGGAAGCCTTTTAGAGACTGCTGATACATTATAATTTATAAGGGTAACCCTATAATCGCTGCCTTCAATGTGTTTTTCAATTAAAATATTCTCATATTCCTTTAATAGAAATTTATATGCATCTAGAAGATCTTTTTTAGTTTTAATATTAGCATAAACTCCATTTCCATGGTTCCCGTACCTGGGTTTGATGACAACTGGGAAACCAATCTCTTCAGCTAAAGATAAAAGATGATTTTTATCATTTACTATTCCACCCTGTGCTACAGGAATGAAGTTCTTTGAAAGAATATCTTTAGTTAGATATTTATCGCAAACTATTTCCATGGATACGGCGTTTGTTTCGGGACCAAGAGTTGCTTGAACTCTCCTAGCTTTACTGCCATATCCTAGTTGTACCATGCTTTTATCCCCCAGCCTTATGACTGGGATGTTCTTCATATATGCCTCATCTACAATTGCTTGAGTACTTGGTCCTAACATCTCATCCGAATATACTTCCTGAATCTTTTTCATCTTTTTATTTAAATTAATAATTTTTCCTTCAATTAAACTGTTTTCAATCTCTATAGCTAAATCTGCAATTAATAGTGCTGTCTTTTCATACTTAAATTGAAAAATAAGATAGTATAAATCACCCTCGATTTCTCTGGCTTTCCCATAAGATACTTCTATTCCTAATCTATTTTGCAATCCAATGATAATATGCTCACATATATGAGCTAAATAAGTTCCACCTGTAAGGCGTTTAAGAAAACCAAAATCTTCATCAATACCACATCTATGCTCTCTGACTTCAGGTATTAATTTCACAAGTCTTGTATTAAAATATTTTATATCTTTACTTGGGGTTTCTGCATATCCTTCCAAGTCTAAATCCAATCTAATACATGGTTTATGAGAATAAATGTTCTTTCCATAAAAGATTCTAGTGTTAATAATTTTCATTAAAGTTTCCTCCTAAATTTAAGCAAGCTCAGGTTTTCTATTCGTTATGTCAAATATGCATTTGTTATTTAATAGATGAAGCTGAACGCCAAATATTGCTATAACTTCTTCTATGCTTTGAAAAGAAATCTTATTTTCTGTACAATTAGCACCATCTAATACATAAACTGCACCAGAGCCTATAACACGAAATTTATTTTGATCATTAACTATAATTGCAGTGTCTTCATCTATTCCTATACCTAATTTTTGTGGATTTTGAGCTATTGATGTCATAAGCCTTCCAATCCTACCCCTTTCTTCAAAATGTTGATCGATAATACAATTCTCTATAAACCCCAAACCAGGCGAAAGACCAATTCCTTTTTTTGTTGGAGCATTTTTACCATCTCCATGAGAAATCATCACCTCGCTCATAACAGAAGCACCAGCAGAAGTACCTGCAAAAATGCACCCGTTTGCAAATCTTTCATTTAATTCTTTATAAATAGGAGTACCACCGAGTATACTTGTGATCCTTAACTGATCCCCTCCTGTAAAAAAAACTAAATCTGCATTTTTTATCATATCGATATTTTCTTCTTTATAAGCATCACTTCTATTTTTTATGCTTAAAACTTTAATCTTTTCTATTCCTAATTCCTTAAAAACATTTAAATATATATTTTCAATTTCATCAGGTATTTGTGAAGCGGTTGGAGCAATAACTAAATTTCCTTTCTTTCTTAAAACTGTATCAGATATTTCTTTTAAAATTACTTTATTATTTTTTTTATCTTCTGCGCCTCCTATTATGATTAGTCGTGTTTTTCCAAGATTCACAAATCACACCTCTCTTTAATCATATATTTTTACCAAAAATACCCAACTCTATACTTAAAAAATTTTTTATATACTCGGTACCTAAAAAAGACTAATAGTCGTTACTATTAGTCCTTATATTCTATGAATTATTATTTACTTTTGCTACACTTTTATACACTAAATAATTGACTTACCTAAAATAATAATTTTATTTCCAGATTTTAATTCACTTTTTTCTAAATTATTAGCTTTAATAATATCATCCATGAGTACATTAAATTTTTTTGAAATATCCCACAAATTTTCATCATCTTGAACAGTGTAAATGGTCATGCTATAATCCTTTTGTGGTATCACTTCGTCAGTTTCATTAACTTGAGTGATTAAATTTGTATTTTCTATTTGAAAAATCTTATAATTTATATCCAGAAGAGTTTTAACAGCAATATTCTTACCTTCAACATCTACGCTTAACCCATCTAAAAATACTAAAACAGCAAGCTTCATATCTGGGTTTACACCAATTACATCGATAGTAGAAGTAAAAGGTATTTGACACTTGATTGAATCGTAATTATTTTCATTTCTAACTTTATAGATAGCACATAAATTGATGACACCTTCTAAAAGTATTTTATCATCGATTAAGTTCTTTTGAACCAAATCTGGACTTGCCATCGAATAGAGTATGCTTTCAGGCATTTTCTTTTCCACTTCGATATCTTCTTTTATTATAAGCTTCCATTTATTTAAGTGACTTACATTGGTTATAGGTATATTATCTTTTTCAATATTAAATTTAGCTACAGGTGAATATGCATCGTCAACAATATTTTCAATACTTTTTTGAATTATGTTTACAGCCGATTTTATTAGTACTTCTACAGATATGATTTTATCTTCACCTTGATCATTTTGCTTTAATTCAAAATAAATATTGTTTATTCTAAATCTTGAGTCTACGAGAAGTGATTCGGTAGCATTTTCAATCTCTATATCCTTTGTAAATTGAATCTCATTTTCAACCGTATAAACGCCAGAATTTTCCTTACCTGAGTATAATGCAACAAGGGTTAAATATCCTTCAATATATATCTTATTATCATATACTTTGAAATCTCTCTTAGTAATAATAGCATCTAATTTCAACACTTTATCGATTGAAGGTTTGTCTCCCAATATATGAATGTTTTCTTTTAGTATGATATCATTATTATACATTCCTTTATATACATCCAAATTGAAGGGTTTTCTAAGAAGTTGCAACTTTTCATTTCCGCTTACTTCTTTTACAATTTCATATTTTTCTCTATTGCTAACCAAAACCTTCAGCTGAAGTATTCCATCTATATTAATCTTTCTCTCATTTATTATAGAGGAATTAATAAATTCTATAAATGGAAATACCTCTGTTCTTATTTCCTTGCCTCCAGATGGGATATCTATAGCGCAAGAGAATTTATCTTCATAGCTAACACTTCTAACAAGGGTGTTCTCATCTTCTACTGTAGAATAAATAATATTAAAATGTAAATCACCTTGAACAGCAACTCTTCCATCCATAACATCAATTGACTTCACCCAAGGTTTTGCATCAACCATTAGTATTTTATAAACATCTGGTTCTATGTCAGGAATTAAATAATCACCCCTAAACATGCATTCATTGGAAAACTCTCCGATGTAGTTTTCATATTCAACTGTCTCTTTTAATAGTTCAATATCCATGGTCGTACTCCTCCATTATTAAATCACTAGTAATTTATATAGTATTTTTGCTTTAAATATTACTAATTTAATTATCTTTGTGATAAAAAATGAAGACTAAATTTCGACTTTATTTTAATGGAAAAATAAAAGGATAGCAACCCAAAATCACTATCCCTTTATACAAATACAAGTTGTACTGTCTTAGTTAATACATCTGAATAACTATAAGTAACCGCAGTCTTATTGTCATCCACTAACCTTACAACAAAGATACTGGAATAAACGTTCTCCAATATCCCTTCATTAACTACTATTTTCCTTCTTCCAGCATTGGCTTTAAGTGTTACTTTTTGTCCTAAATGGTTTGCTATATCTTGCTTTATAGTCGCCAAGACACTATGATCTTTCACACCATACACCCTCTTTCTCACATATTTATTATACACTAAAAGGGTATCATTGTCAATGAATTAAATAATTATTTTATCAACACTTTGTTATATTGTCAATAGTTTTTTTCCTAATAATGTGTAAAGCATACAAATTTTCTATCAAAAGTAATATTAATAGTATTGCACGGATTTTATTTTTTATACATATAATATAACTAAAGTTAAAACTCCTAACAAGTTCCCCCTATAAATTGATATTTATTAAAGGATCAAGCTTAATAAGCTTAATCCTTTAATCTAAAATTATTCATTTATAACTTTATATTTAAGTTTAGTAGCTTTTCCGCCTCTAATGTGTCTCTCTGCCTTATTAAAATTGAGTATATTTTTTGCTTCATCTGCAATAATAGAATTAATTTTAGGCAGTCTATCAGTCATATCTTTGTGTATTGTACTTTTACTTACACCAAAAACTTTGGCAGTTTTTCTTATAGTTGCTTTTGAGCTAATTATGTAATTAGCTACTTCCAAAACTCTTTCTTCTATATAGTCTTTCATAATTAGACATCCTTCATCTAAGAAATATGTAATAACTTCTCATAAAATAAACTTTCTGCTCTCTACTATCTAATATATTTTAAAGGATCTTGATATTGATCGTTTCTGATTATTTCAAAAGAAAGACGTGGTCCTTTATCAACATAAGCATCAGTAACCGCACCAATATTCCCAATTTGCTGATTTTGTGTGACGGTATCTCCTTTATTAACTAGTAAACAAGCTGGATCTAAATTCTTATATACAGTTTTGAATCCATTTCCGTCATCTATAGTAACTATTGCACCGTTTAAATCTTTAGTTATTGATATCACTTGACCATCAGCTGAAGCCATAACTGGAGCACTAACAGGTGCAGATATTTCAATTCCATTGCTGAATGTAATCCATTGATTTCCATTAACTGCAGTTCCTTTGATCATATCGTCGTAGTTAGTGATTATTTCACCAGCAAGCGGCTTTATGCAACTAAATGTTGAGACAGCAGCATTCGCAGCAGTAGCATCGGTGCTATCAAGAGCTACATCTGGCTGTGTACTATCAATTGCGTTTGCATTTGCATCTGTGACATTTGCATTACTTGAAACCGAATTGTTATCAGTTGAAACAGATGCTGAATCAGTTGCTGGGGTAGCATCTACAGCAGCAGTATCAGTATTGTCTGGTACTATGGCAGAAGTTTGATCGCTTGGTGGATTGTTATTTGCTACAGTATTATCTCCATTGTTCTTAACTTCCAGTGTGTTTGCTGGACCTTGAGTATCTACAAGGCTCGATGACAGATTTGAATTTGGTACGGACGCAATGGATGAGCTATTTATTGCAGTAGTGTCTCCTGTTGCACTCGATCCTTCTTTACTTGAAGAATTTCTTACAGCAATTGCAATAATTGTTACTACTATGGCCAATACTAAAAACAAAATAATGTAAAAGCTTTCTCTTTTAAATAGACTTGGTTTGTTTTTATAGTTCATATGAACACCTCCATTTAAAAGTTTGTCCGGAATGTGGAAAAATATTCAATTATTTAAAAATTTTTACAAATATTTTTTTTAATTATGATTAATTCTTTTTTGCTCTATTTTATAATATTCATCAAGGAATTAAGTGTGAAAGTCAGCCATAAAAATATTTAAGAGTTCATGTTAAAATTCATGGAATTTTTTTTTGGTTTTCGCATATACATTAATATAATGATTATACAAGGAGTTAAATATGGAATATGATATAGATGTAGATGCTATATACGAAAAAATATCAGTTAGCTTTGGCGATGACCTGATGCCACATTATAAGTTAAAAAATGATATAAATTTAACTACAGATGAGGTATTAGACTTAGGAGAATCGTCACAGGAAGTTAAAGAACATTCTAGAAAAATAATCGAAAACATGCTAAAAAGAAGAGATGATACCTTCACAAATGGAGTAGACTTGTTTAAAAACTTCATGTATATAGACATTGAAAGAATAGAAAAAACGAATAATGGATGGGATTACTTCGATAAACCAGATAAATTAGAACTGTTAAACTTAATGTCTTCAATCGAATTAATTGGGATCGTAACACCATTAATAG